>NZ_JBBKBJ010000023.1:0-57518 GCF_037890145.1 Phocaeicola sp. HCN-6420 | reverse complement strand
AGGGTCCTGCAGCAACGGTGCTGCGGGACCTTTTTTTATGTCCCTGCCCCAGGGGGTTCCGACTTTCTCTGCCCCGGCGGAATCCCGGAAGAAAGAGTTCCTTCTGCTGCGAGGATTTAAAGCGTGATGATGTCGTTTGATTATACCGTTTTGAAGTAGGCTGTAAAAGGTTATGAAGATGGTATAACGTAAATCATCTGCATTAATCTGATAAGTGTTTTAAAGAGGTTTATAGAAGAAGGTAGATGTGTGTATTTGTTTTTCCGTAGAATTTCTTGTACTTTTGTTTTAAACCTGATTTCTTATGGATACGATTGTTATCAATGAATTGTTTTCTGCAATATTCAATGTATTGTATTTTGGCATCATATTGGCAACAATATTTATTGTCATTTTAGATAACCGTAATCCGGTGAAAACAATGGCCTGGATTTTAGTGCTCTTTTTTCTTCCTATAATAGGACTCGTTTTTTATTTCTTCTTTGGACAAAATACCCGAAAAGAACGACTAATCAGTCGAAAAGGATACTCACGCCTTAATAAGCGTCCGATAGCTGAATATGAAGCTCAGGAACATTTGAGAGAACAAGCAAGTACAAGTCGCCTGATGTCTTTTTTTACCCGCGTAAATAGCGCGTGGGTTTTCGAAGGAAATACTGTAGATATTTATACGGATGGTTACTCAATGTTACAGGCACTGATGCACGATATCAGTTTGGCGAAGCATCACATTCATTTGCAGTTTTATATATTCGAAGATGATGCAGTCGGTCGTTTACTTCGTGATTTACTAATAGATAAAGCACGTCAGGGAGTAAAAATTCGTTTGTTGTACGACGATGTAGGATGTTGGAGAGTCGATCCTATGTTTTATGATCAGATGATGTGTGAAGGCATTGAAGTACAAAGTTTCCTGAAAGTTCGTTTTCCTCGCTTTACAAGTAAAGTCAACTATCGTAATCATCGTAAAATTGCTATTATTGATGGTCGAGTAGGATTTATTGGCGGAATGAATATTGCGGAACGGTATATAAAAGGAGTATCCTGGGGAATATGGAGAGATACTCATGTGCGTATAGAAGGGAAGGCTGTATACGGACTTCAGAGTTCATTCTTGACTGATTGGTATGTGGTAGAACGTACATTGTTGACCTCTGCCGAATATTATCCCAAATTATCTGCTTATGGATCTACTATAGCTCAGGTTGTGACATCCGATCCTGTGGGTGAGTGGCACGATTTGATGCAAGGCCTGATGAAAGCTGTTTGCAGTGCCAAACATTATTTTTACGTAGAAACTCCTTATTTCCTTCCTACTGAAGAAGTCATGACGGCTTTTCAGATTGCTGCTTTAGGAGGAGTTGATGTGCGTATTATGTTGCCGAAGCGTGCAGATACGTTTCTTACTCATATGGGCTCGTTGTCATATTTAGATGAATTGATGAAAGCTGGTGTAAAGATATATTTGTATCGCAAAGGCTTTTTACATTCCAAATTATGGGTATCCGACGATGAGTTTGCATCAGTTGGATCGACTAACATGGATTTTCGAAGTTTTGAGCACAATTTCGAAGCGAATGTCTTTTTTTATGACAGAGAAACCATAAGGCGACTGAAGAATATCTTTTTGACTGACCAGAAATTTAGCTTACTGCTATCTCGCAAAATCTGGGCACAGCGTTCATGGAAGAATAAAGTAATGGAGTCGGTTGTACGATTACTTGCCCCGTTACTGTAGGCATTGAAATAAAAAATATCCCTTGTAGTATCAGATAATGTTGGGTTACTACAAGGGATAATTATTATATAATACTCAGGTTTTGAAGATTTGTTTATCGGAAAAAGGAAAAATTCACACTTCCATAATGTCTATGTTCGATAAAGTGTGGATTACTTTCGAAATTTTGGTCTTTTCCGTGCTCTAAAACGAAGATTCCATCAGACTTAAGTAGATTATACTTAAAAATTTTATCGGGGATTGTAGCCAATTCTTTTAGTGCATACGGAGGATCGGCAAAAATGAAGTCGAACTGCTCGTTACACCGTTCCATATATCTGAATACATCTCCTCGTAGAGGAAGGCACTTGTCTGTTTTCACTTCGTTCATTACTTTACAGATAAAGGCGTGATGCTGGGGATCTTTTTCTACGGAAATGACACGTTCGCATCCGCGTGAAACCAGTTCAATGCTGATGCTTCCTGTGCCGGCAAAAAGATCCAGTGCCGTGATGCCTTCAAAATCGATGTAGTTGGTCAGTACATTGAAGAGATTTTCTTTTGCAAAATCTGTTGTTGGTCGTGCTTTGAATGTATGAGGAACATCAAAGCGGCGACGTTTATAGATACCACTGATTACTCGCATATAAGTAAAGATTGTATATCAAACGGAATATCTTCGATACGGGCCGTGTGCGACGTATTGAAGTCCGCTTGTGGATTAATAATAAATATTCGCCGAAGATATTGTTTCAACTGTTCAGACAGCTGTTGTCGATAAACTATGTTATCTCCTGTGAGGTGCAGTTCATCGTGTTCCTGGTCGTATGTCAGTTGTTTCCAGATATTCAGCAAGTAGTATGCACAGTCGCCTGCATTATTTACGGCATACGAGTTGACGAGCTGTAGTCTGCCTTTGTCGAGAGCAAAGACATCCATGCTATTGGCATGTATATTGGCATACAGTTTATTATTGTTACCTAACTTGCTTCGACTCGTAAGATATTCAATTTGCGGACTGATAGTAGAGAAAAAACGAGCATTGGGGAATTGCTCTGAAAGAAACAGATGAGTCAGTTTGTCTATGGAAAATAACACAACAACATTGCTCTTTCCCAATACATTGCATAAGACGATTTCGTTATTCTGTTTCCGGAAGTTCTGGTAGTAGATGGTTTCCATCTGTTCATCTTCGAATAGCTCGAGAGGTACAGACGTGTAGCGGACTGTATGGATAAGAATATTTATCTGTCGGTAAGTATATTTCAGTTCATCCGTTTGTGCAAGAAAGGCTTTCACATTGGCAGCCATCGACTGTTGTGTGTTTACGGAATAAGTCCGAAAATAAAAGTCACATTCTTCCAGAGGATTGTAGACAGAAAAAGAAAATCCATCCGTACTAAGACGGATGGATAATGTATATTGGTTCGATTTTGTAAAATCAATATTTCCGTTGGTCATAAATAAATTATTCCCAGTTACCAGCGTTGTTGTTAGGCTGTTCGATATCACCAACTTTCAAACCACAGTATTTACCAAGTTTTTCCTGAGTATCTTTCAAGTTGATCAATTGTTGTCTGTCTAAGTCATTCAAATATACATCGTAGCTAACCTGAGCCTGGAACAAGTTCAGAGGAGCACCCGATTTAGTAGTATCTTTACGGATAGCCATTTCGAATTTAGCTCCGTTTCCGTAAGGAACGAATGCCAATGAATCAGGGTTGAATCCTTTTTCGAAGATAGTATCCATAACAGCTACCCACATAGTATCACGACGGAAGTTCTGCAAACCTGCTTTTTCTACTTCACTCCAGTTACCGGTCTTCTTAGCCTTGTTAATCAGTTCCATTGCTTTCTTTTCAGTCATGCCGTTGTTCAGCTGATCATCTGTCAAAGCACCTACTTTCATGATGAACGGCAGTTTGGCTGTTTTTACGAAGTTGATCAAAGTATCGAAGCTTGCAGTGTACGCACCAGCGTGTACTGAACGATATTCCTGCTGAGCTTTACGAATATCAATTAAGCGTGCGATGATAGCATCTTCGCGGACTTTTTTCTCTTTGTCAAAGTTGATAGGACCCATAATACTACCGTAGCAAATGTATACCAAAACAATAGCGCAGGCAGCTAACACAAGATTAATAACTGTTTTCATGATAATATTTGTTTTTTTAGTTTATATTCGTAGCGCAAAAATAAAATAAATAACTTGAACCACGTCAAAGTTATCTGAACTTTTTATTAGATATTTATGTTAAATAATGATTTATCGCAGCAAATTAAACGAAATTTTTTCTATAAACCAACAGGTGAGCAAGAAATTACTATCGAATCTTTTGTAAATTTTTTGTTTTCCCCGAAAACCGATGCTGTTTTCCTTTTGAAGGGCTATGCAGGAACAGGTAAAACTACTTTAATCAGTGCGTTGGTCAAGACGCTCGACCAGTTGAAACAGAAGTGCGTACTACTTGCTCCGACCGGACGTGCGGCAAAAGTCTTTTCGCATTATGCAGGACATCCTGCTTATACCATTCATCGTAAGATCTATCGTCAGCGAACATTTTCCAACGAGTTGGATAATTTTGTAATGAATGCGAACTTGCACCAGCATACATTGTTCATCGTCGACGAAGCCTCGATGATAGCTAATGAAGGGTTGTCAGGGGGAATGTTTGGTACCGGACGTCTGTTGGATGACTTGATTCAGTATGTGTATGCCGGACAAGGTTGTCGGCTGATGCTGATAGGTGATACGGCACAGTTACCTCCTGTGGGAGAGGAGGAAAGTCCTGCTCTGTCGGCTTCCATGCTGGAAGGGTACGGGCTGGAGGTTACAGAACATTGTCTGACACAGGTCGTTCGTCAGGAACAGGATTCCGGCATTTTGTATAATGCAACTTCCCTCAGACGATATATTGCTGAAGAAGATTTCTTTTCGTTGCCACAGATAAAGGTAAACGGTTTTCCTGATATTCGGATTATTTCAGGAAGTGAATTGATAGATACCATCAATGAATGTTATGACAAGGCAGGCATGGATGAAACGATGATTATTTGCCGTTCAAACAAGCGTGCTAACCTATATAATAAAGGCATCCGCAATACCATATTATATAGAGAGGATGAACTGAATACCGGCGACCTGCTGATGGTTGCCAAAAACAATTATTATTGGGGGACAGATTGCAAGGAGCTGGATTTCATAGCTAATGGAGATATTGCAGTAGTACGTCGGGTACGTCGTACGCACGAAATGTATGGTTTCCGTTTTGCCGATGTCGCCTTATGCTTCCCCGATTACAACGATCTGGAACTCGATGTAAAGATTTTGCTGGATACCTTGCATTCGGATGCTCCTGCTCTTACACGAGAGGAAAGTGAGAGATTGTTTCAGGCTGTACAGGAAGACTACAGTGACATTACCGTAAAACGTGAACGGATGAAAAAGATAAAGGAGGATTCATGGTATAATGCGCTTCAGGTGAAATACGCCTATGCCGTAACATGCCATAAGGCCCAGGGTGGCCAGTGGCAGCGTGTGTTCGTCGATCAGGGATATATGACGGAGGAGATGCTTACCCCCGATTATTACCGCTGGCTGTATACTGCCTTTACCCGTGCTACTGAAACGCTTTATCTGGTGAACTGGCCCGAGGAGCAGACCGAAAAGTAATAAAAACAGAAAAGGATTTAATAAATTCTCCGAGAAGATTTTATTAAATCCTTTTTATGTGCGCCTGATAGGACTCGAACCTACACGCCTCGCGGCACCAGATCCTAAGTCTGGCGCGGCTACCAATTACGCCACAGGCGCAAGCGGAACATACGAGATGTTTCCTTTTTGCGTGTGCAAAGATATACTATATTTTTGAAAAAGCAAAATATCAGGGCTATTTCTTTAGTATTTCGCAAGCTGTTTCAATGATCGTATCTTTTCCTCGCTGCATATCTTCACTTTTCATGTCTACTTTTACATCAGGATCGATACCGAACTCCAGTTGGTTCATGTTGGGATCGAACATCGGACTGGCCGAGAAGCGGATAGACCAGCCGTTGGGGATTTCGGAACTGAACGGAAGTCCCGAACCGCCTCCTGTCTTGTCACCGACGAGAGTTACATTGGGAAACTGGTTCATGCTGTTCACGAAATCGTTTGTTGCGCTATAGGAACGTCGGTTAGTAAGCACCACTACCTTTTTTTGCCATCGTATGCCGTCGGACGGTTCGATATATACCGGCTTCGGTTCCGAAAAATCATTGTGTCCGGGACCTGTCTTGTGACACATGTATCCCACGAGGACTTTCTCGTTGGTAAACCGTGCCGCCAGCTTCTGTGCCGTGGTCAGGTTGCCACCGCCGTTGTTGCGCACGTCGATAATCAGGCCGTCGCAGATAGCCAGCTTGTTCAGCGTCTGGTCCAGATTACCGTCGCCTATCCCGTTGGAGAAGCTGGAGCAGTAGATGTAACCGATGTTATTCTCCAAGATGCTGTACGTCAGTCCTGAAGAGTTGGTATAATCCTTTCCTAAATAGATGCTTTGGATACTGTCGCTGAAATTGCGCGGGTAACTGTCGAACCATTCGCGGTACTGCGAGGTAGCCAGCGAGCTGGAAAGATTCACATGTCCGTCGTGCAGTTCGTTTACCATATCCGAGAGGACCTCGAAGAGGTTTTCCCATGTCATATTCGAGGTGATGCGGCGTGCATAGCGCTCGTGCACTTCGTTCCAGTCGAGTCCGTATTCCTGATTTTTATAGTCAAGGAAACAATACTGTTCGTCGATGATTTTCCACAGCGCCTCGAAATTATCTTCGGGTGTATTGCCGGAGATGTCTTCCCGTATGCAGGAAGAGAAAACCAGCAGTCCGGTCAGCATTGTATATAATATGTGTGCAAGTCGTTTCATAAGCTAAAAGGGAGTTATTTTAAGTGGCATGCTGATGCGGTTCTTTCCGCGCAGCAGATACAGGTTGCGTACGAAACCTATCATGAAATCATGCGAGTAGGCGTGGCTTTTCAGGTTGTTCACCTTCGACTGCTGAATGTCGCATACATAGCCCACGCGCATCGTTACGTTGCGTATCGGGAAGTCCAGCGTCACCATTTGCCGTAGTGATGGATTGTTGTGCAGCGAAGTGAACACTACGTTTCTGCCTCCGTTACCCAATGAGAATATTTCGTAGTACGATTCACCGTATTCGGGTGAGAACATGACCCCCAGTAGCGGGAGGTTGGCCTGGTAGCGTACCGTGAGCGGATAGCGTGCTATATGGAACTTGTAGATGAGCATACCCGATGCGCCCAGTCCGCCGTAGGCCTTTGCCTGAGCGGGATTGTTGGAGTTTCGCCGGTTGTAAACCACCCCTCCGTTCAGGTCGAGCATCGGTCCGACCAGGATTTTCAGCTTGTCGTCGTTCATGCGGAACTGATAGTGCAGGGCATAGCTCCAGTTTATCAGCCCGGCATACATCTCTGCCGTCTGCGAAATATTCTTGTTGTATGAAGCGTTGACCTGAAGCAGGCTTTGCCCGGAAACCTTTCCTCCAAGTATGCGTGTCATACGCATGCTTTCGTGCATGAAGCGTACCTCGGTTCCCGTATATTCCAGCGGAGAAAGATATGTTTCGAATACATTGCTGTGTCCTACCCCGACCAGAGTAGACCGCATCACGTAGCGTGTGGCTTGCAGACTATCTTCCTGAGCGTATACAGACAAGAATGTTCCCAGGGCGACGAGCAGTATAATTAACTTCTGTTTCATTGTTCCGGTTTTAGAATAAAGTCATTTGTTCGTTGTCTTCGTCCGTATCGTTGTCTGTATCCGGAACATCTGTTTCTACAACTTCTTCTTGAGGTTCAGGCTTGCGGGTAGGTTCCAGTTCTTCTATATGGTCGACGGTGAAGGTTGTCAGACGTTTCCCTTTTGCCTTGAAGCTCTTTACTCCTACAAAATCGCTGGCTTCTACAATCAGTGCTTCCCTGAAGCTGTCGTGACCGCCGAATACGACTTGCAGACGCGGATAAGCCTCGCTCGACAGCAGAATAAGCTGATTATGCTTGTTCTCGCCCAGATAATTCTGCCGTTTCGAGGTCTGCTCGAAGGTAAATCGTTTCAGGTACGGATAGTTCTGCTGGTCGGCATCGTAGAGTACCGCCGTCCATACCTTGTCGGCATTGAATTTCTCGATGAACTGGATGTCGGCATCGTAATGGTTGTTCAGGTCGAAGTCGGTCGTATAGAATTCTCCGTTCTTGTGTACCACCAGAATACTTTCTCCGCTCTGGAACTCACCCAGATACTGTCCGCGTCCGTCGTAGTTCAGACGCAACACATCGTGGTCGAACCATACTTTTCTGCCACCCAGTGTAGAGCCGCCGCGCTGTTTCAGGCTGATTTTGTGTACCTCGTACTTGGTCAGCAGGTTACCCATCGACTGGCGTCCCTTGATGTTGATGGTACTGAAATCTTTCTCGAATATCAGTTTCTTGATACGCGGGTTAGGACGGAGCGTCACTTTGATGACCTCTGCTTCTCCGTTCGGGTTGGCGGTGAAATACACGATTTTCGAGCCGGGTGTACCCTGTGTTACGTCATATTCACGGTCGCGGATCATCGAAGTTATGTTAAAACGTTTGATGTAGTGGAATCCTTCTTTCCCGTCGCGGTAAATCACGTTGTAGATGGTACGCTTGTCGTTCTTCTTGAAGATGTTCACGTAAAGGATATTCTTGCCTACAAACAACTTGTCGGATATACGTACAATCTTATATTTTCCATCTTTGTAGAAGATAATCACATCGTCGATGTCGGAACAGTTGCAGATATATTCGTCCTTCTTCAGGCCTGTACCGATAAATCCTTCCTCGCGGTTGATATACAGTTTTTCGTTGGCTTCCGCCACTTTGGTTGCCACAATCGTATCGAAGTTTCGTATTTCCGTACGTCGTGGAAAGTTCTTTCCATATTTTTCCTTGATACGTGTATACCAGTCGATAGTATATTCGGTGATATGTGCCAGATGGTTGTCTATCTCCTCGATGTCAGCCTTCAGCTTGGCGATGAACTCGTCCGCCTTGTCTTTGTTGAATTTCAGGATGCGTGCCATTTTTATCTCCATCAGCTTGAGAATATCCTCCTTGGTCACTTCACGCACAAACTGCGGGTAGAAAGGAGTCAGTCGCTCGTCAATGTGTTCACAGGCAGCATCCATATTTTCAGCCTGTTCAAACTGCTTGTCCTTGTAGATGCGTTCTTCGATGAATATCTTTTCCAGTGAGGCGAAATGCAGCGTTTCCAGTGTTTCGTTACGCTGGATATTCAACTCCTGACGCAGCAGCGACAGCGTATTGTCCACCGATTTGCGGAGCACCGCACTGACCGAAAGGAAATGCGGTTTCTTGTTGTCGATGACACAGCAGTTGGGCGAGATGTTTACCTCGCAGTCGGTAAAGGCATATAGCGCGTCCAGCGTCTTGTCCGATGAAACGCCCGGAGCCAGATGTACCAGAATCTCCACCTTGTCGGCTGTATTGTCGTCCACCTTCCGCACCTTGATTTTACCTTTCTCGATAGCTTTCAGAATAGACTCTATCAGCGAGGATGTTGTTTTTCCGTACGGAATTTCACTGATGCAGAGTGTCTTGTTATCTATTTTCGAAATCTTGGCACGCACACGCACTACACCACCGCGTTCGCCGTCGTTGTAGCGTGACACATCGATGGATCCTCCCGTCTGAAAGTCGGGATAGAGGTGAAATTCCTCCCCATGCAGATAGGAGATGGCGGCATCACACAATTCGTTGAAGTTGTGTGGCAATATTTTCGATGAAAGACCTACGGCAATACCTTCTACGCCCTGAGCCAGCAGGAGCGGGAACTTTACGGGGAGCGTTACCGGTTCGCGGTTTCGTCCGTCATAAGAAGCCTGCCATTCGGTTGTTTTCGGATTGAATACCACGTCGAGTGCAAATTTGGAAAGACGGGCTTCGATGTATCGGGGAGCCGCTGCATCATCTCCGGTAAGGATATTACCCCAGTTTCCCTGACAGTCAATAAGCAAATCTTTCTGTCCCAGTTGTACCAGCGCGTCGCCGATGGATGCATCGCCGTGCGGGTGGAATTGCATCGTATGTCCTACAATGTTTGCAACTTTGTTGTATCGTCCGTCGTCCAGTCGTTTCATGGAGTGCAGAATGCGTCGCTGTACGGGCTTCAGTCCGTCGTTGATATGAGGAACCGCACGTTCCAGAATAACATACGAGGCATAGTCCAGAAACCAGTTTTGGTACATGCCACTCAACTGATGTTTTACGTTTTCGTCTCCCTGATCGACAGGTTTATAGTCAGAATGTGCTTCTTTATCGCTTGATTGGATATCGTTTTTTTCGAAAGTATCTTCGCTCATATAAGTGATTTAGTGGAAAAACAACAGACAAAAATACGAAAAAAAATATTCCTATTATATATATTATTGAAAATAAACCAGCATTTTACTGCTAATTCAAGGTGTGAATCATATCTGTTTTTGGGCAAAAAAACGATAATGTCAAAAGGAGTTAAGAATATTCCCTTCATCTTTTCCCAAAAAGCTCGGCACGTTTTCTGAAAATTTGTACAGAAAAAAATAAAATTTGTACAAATTTTATTCGCAACCTCAGGACGTTGCTCGTAGGACGTCTTATTTCTTCATTTCATTCAGCACGGGAACTGTCAGTGGAATGGCGAGCAGGAACGAACAAAGGTCGGATACCGCCTGACACATTTCCACGCCCTGTAAACCCAGAAAGTGGGGGAGAATCAAAATAAACGGAATAAAGAAAAGTCCTTGTCTTGCCGACGACAGCGTGACTGCGCGGACAGGTTTACGGATGGTCTGGAGCATCATGTTGCACAAGATGACCCATGCACCCAGCGGTAAGGTAATAAGCTGCCAGCGCAGGGCTCGTGTTCCGGTTTCGATGACGTGCGGGTCGTCGCGGAACCATGATACGATTTCGGGTGAAAATATGTAACCGATAACGGAACAGACGAGCAGAAATACAACTCCTGTCTTGACACAGAACCAGAATCCCTCGCGTACACGGTGGAATAGTCCGGCTCCGTAATTAAAGCCACAGACAGGCTGGAAGCCTTGCCCGAAGCCGATAAGGAAAGAATTGATGAACATGCAGATACGGGTGACGATGGACATACCCGCAATGGCTGCGTCGCCGTAAGCTCCGGCTGCCACGTTCAGCAGGATGGTCGACAGGCTGGCCAGTCCCTGACGGCAAAGCGAGGGACTTCCGCCGAAGACAATTTCCTTCAGATAAGAAGCCTTGGGAGTAAAGTTCTTGAACCGGATGCGGATATTCGTACCACGGCTGTCCATGATGAGCAGTACTGTAAAACTACATATCTGGCTGGTCAGTGTGGCCCATGCAGCTCCCGATATTCCCATGTCGAATACGAAGATAAGCAACGGGTCGAGTCCGATGTTCAGCACAGCTCCGATGATAATGCCTACCATGGCATATACTGCATTTCCCTGAAAGCGCATCTGGTTGTTCAGCACCAGCGAAGAAGCCATGAACGGGGCACCCAGCAGTACGATGCCCAGGTATTTCTCGGCATAGGGCAGGATAGTGGGGGTAGAACCCAGGGCGATACAGATTTCCGTAAGATACAGGTGCCCGAAAAGAGCAATTACTGCACCTGCCATGAAAGCGTAAAAGAATCCGGTTGATGCCATCTTTTCTGCACTGTCGTAATCCTGTGCACCTAATTTACGTGAAATATAGTTGCCCGAACCGTGCCCGAAGAAAAAGCCAAAAGCCTGAATGATAGCCATGACAGAGAACGAAATGCCGACCGCGGCCGTAGACTGGGTATTGATTTTTCCTACAAAATAAGTATCTGCCATAACGTAAAACGAAGTTACCAGCATGCTGATGATGGTAGGTATGGCAAGCGACCCGATAAGTCTGGGTACCGGTGCGGTAGTCATTAACGTGAATTTGTCTTTCGTGCTCATTGCTTTTCGTTCAATCTTCTGCAAAAGTAGAAAAAAATAACCATCTTTCCTTACAGATTCCACCTATTCATAAGATAAATTAATACAGCTATTCTTATTTTTTGCTTATAAATACCTATCTTTGTGCCCTACTATATAAGAGAATGTAAAATAAGAAATATCAAAAATAAAAAAGAAAAATGGCACAAGAAGACGTTTTCAAAAAACTTGTTTCACATTGTAAAGAGTATGGTTTCGTATTTCCTTCAAGTGAAATTTACGATGGACTGGGAGCCGTATACGACTACGGTCAGATGGGTGTGGAACTGAAAAACAATATTAAACAGTACTGGTGGCAGAGCATGGTATTGCTGCATGAAAATATCGTAGGTATTGATTCGGCTATCTTCATGCATCCTACTATCTGGAAAGCTTCGGGACACGTAGATGCATTCAACGATCCCTTGATTGACAACCGCGACTCGAAGAAACGTTATCGTGCCGATGTGTTGATTGAAGACCAGATTGCCAAATACGACGAGAAAATCAACAAGGAAGTAGCCAAGGCTGCAAAGAAATTCGGAGATGCTTTCGACGAAGCTCAGTTCCGCAGCACTAATCCGCGTGTACTGGAGCATCAGGCTAAGCGTGACGCATTGCACGAACGCTATACAAAGGCTATGAATGCCGGACCGGATTTGAACGAACTGCGTCAGATTATCCTTGACGAGGAAATCGTTTGTCCTATTTCGGGAACGAAGAACTGGACTGAAGTCCGTCAGTTCAACCTGATGTTCTCTACAGAAATGGGTTCTACTGCCGAAGGCTCTATGAAAGTATATCTTCGTCCGGAAACCGCTCAGGGTATTTTCGTAAACTACCTGAACGTGCAGAAGACTGGACGTATGAAGATTCCTTTCGGTATTGCACAGATTGGTAAGGCATTCCGTAATGAAATTGTAGCTCGTCAGTTTATCTTCCGTATGCGCGAGTTCGAACAGATGGAAATGCAGTTCTTCGTTAAACCGGGTACTGAACTCGAATGGTTCCAGAAATGGAAAGAAACTCGTCTGAAATGGCACAAGGCGCTGGGCTTCGGCGACGATCACTATCGTTTCCACGATCACGAGAAACTGGCTCACTATGCTAATGCCGCTACCGACATCGAGTTCCTGATGCCGTTCGGATTCAAGGAAGTGGAAGGTATCCACAGCCGTACGAACTTCGACTTGAGCCAGCACGAGAAATTCTCTGGCAAGAGCATCAAGTATTTCGATCCGGAAATCAACGAATCGTATACTCCGTACGTTATCGAAACATCTATCGGTGTTGACCGTATGTTCCTGAGCGTGATGAGCGCTGCTTACTGCGAAGAAAAGCTGGAAAACGGCGAAACTCGTGTCGTTCTGAAACTGCCTGCTGCACTGGCTCCGGTAAAACTGGCTATCATGCCGCTGGTAAAGAAAGACGGGCTGCCTGAAAAGGCTCGTGAAATCATGAACGACCTGAAGTTCCATTTCCACTGTCAGTACGACGAGAAAGACAGTATCGGAAAGCGTTACCGTCGTCAGGATGCTATCGGTACTCCGTACTGTATCACTATCGACCATCAGACGCTGGAAGACAACTGCGTAACATTGCGTAACCGTGATACAATGGAACAGGAACGTGTGGCTATTGCCGACCTGAATAATATCATTGCCGACAAGGTTAGTATTACTACGCTGCTGAAAACTTTGCAGTAAATAAATGAATGTGCATGAATAAAAATATATTATGGCTGTTGGGTATCCTCCTCTCGCTGAGCATAGGCTTTGCTTCTTGTAGCGAAGATACGCCGGAAGCTGATCCATACAGTGACTGGGCGGTACGCAACAATGCATATATTGACTCCATAGCTTCTGTATGTGCCAATCCTCCAGCCGGGGAAAGCTGGTTGAGGGTACTTGACTACAAGATACAGACTGAGGCTTCGGAGGGATTGGGAAATCAGACTTATACGCCGGGAAAGAACGACTATGTGTATATGAAGCTTTTTCCGGAAGATAATATTGAACCGCTGGGTATTTCTCCCCTGGGAACTGATACGGTGGCTGTACACTATCGCGGAAAGCTGATCAACGGTACTGTGTTTGATGAGAGCTTTTCCGGCGACTGGAATGCTGCGGTCAGTGAACCGAGAAAGTTTGCTGTTTCGGCCGTGATTACAGGCTGGACTACTGCATTGATGCAGATGAAGGAAGGACAGCACGTCGAAATGTATATTCCGAATGGATTGGGATATGGAGCTGTTTCAAGTGATGCGATTCCTTCATATTCTACCCTGATATTCGATGTACGTCTGGAGGAGGTGATTCATCCCAAAGGTCCGGACGACCGTTCTCTGAAACTGAAAGTGGAATAACTCCCCATCTGTGTAAATAAAAAAAAGAAGTATCTGCTTGTTTCTCCGTTCAGGAGGAAAGGCGGGTACTTTCTTTTTTTATGGCTTGTTTGTTCCTGAAAGATGATTTACTGCTTGTGGACATCCTTAGGCTTGTTTCTGTTCAAATTATATAACGATTGGCAGGTATAGATAAAACAATACCCCGAAAGTCTCTTTTTTAAGGCTTTCGGGGTATGTGGCTTTTATGAATCTGATATTGGAAATAATATCGCTTACTGTTCTTCGTCTACCTTGGCAGCTTCTACTATCTCCTCAGGTACTTCGTCGACACGTACATATTTCGAAACTTCATCGCCGTCTTTTACGGTCCATACCATTGAACCGGATTGCAGCAGGTCGGTTACGATATATTTGTTGTTCCAGTCGCCGTTTTCGTAATCGTATTCTCCGCTGAGGATGTATCCGTAGTGACTATCCTTTTCGATAGAATAAGTACCGGTGATGTAGCGTGGATACATGCTGTCGTGTTTCTGGTACATTTCAAAGTTCCCTTTGCGGTCGAATATAACGTAGATATAGAAATCTTCCGGTACCTGTTCGCCGTTCAGTTCAGCCAGTTTCCATGTGCCCTGCATCGTGATGGGAGTCACTTCGAGCGACGGCTCCATAACCACTTCGTCTTCGCTACAAGAGAAAGTCATCAGCGAGATGACAAGCAACATCAATATGTTAACTATTTTCTTTTTCATCATGCTATCAATTGTTTTTTACTATTTATTTATCGGTCAGATTAACTTCCAGCGTGAGTGTGCGGTCACTTGGACGTCCTGTCACTCCATCAAGAATCAGAGGAGCCTTAAAGCTCTGTGTTCTTCCGGCCATCTTCGAGGCATCGATGCTTATTACGATGTCGGCTTCCTGTCCCGGATTGATGATTTCGGGCTCCGTTTTGAATGTTGCATATTGAGGCAAATTCATTACAGAAAGCTTCAGTGCTGTAGTACCGCTGTTGCCGCATAAAATTCTTTCCGTCTGCTTTTCGCTTCCTCCGGTCGTGATTCGGAATGTCACCTTGTTTTGTTTCAGCCTCAGTTTACCCATGGCGTACGGATATCGGCTCCATTCGTCACGACTTGGCAGCACATTGCCCAGCAGTACCAGCTTAGCCAGTGGCTGCTTGTCCGAAAGAGAAGAATATACGAATGTATTCGCATCGATGGTTCCCGGATGGTTCTTGGGGGTATAGGTTACACTGATGGAACCTTTTTCTCCCGGTTGTATCTGCAACTTGTCTGTCTGTGCAGCAGTACATCCGCAGTCGGTATGTATCTTGGTAATGACAACCGGCTGTGTACCGGCGTTTCTGAAGTCGAACTTCACCGTGACAGGCTGGTCATCTTCTGTCATTTCGCCCAGATTGATTACCGTCTGTTCAAACTCCAGCAGCTTTTCCGCTCCCTTCAGCAGTGAGGGATTGAGCAGCGAGTCTATCTCCTGACGGGTGAGCGGATGCGTGCCCTGGGCCATCAATAGCCCGGGGCAGCACATCAGTGCACTCAGTATCGTTAGTCTTATCGAATCAAATAGTTTCATTAATGAATTACTTTTTAATTACATCCAGCCGTTATCGTTAGCTCCTTCGCGTACGGTAACCGTTACAGTCTGCGATTTTCCGTTGCTTGTGCTTACTGTTAGTTTGGTAATGCCGGCTTTTACTCCAGTCACGCTCATCTTTGTGCCTTCTACAGATACGGTTGCGATAGAAGAATCGGCAATCGTACAAGTGTAAGTCAGCGATTCGCCGTCTACGAAATAGCGTGCCAGATCGATAGTTTCAGATTTACTGATACCTACATATACGTTTGGTACAATCATTTCCGAGCCACTGCCTTCAATAGCATTCAGCAGATTTCCGGCATTAACCAGTCCGGCACCCATTTTATCCTTGTATGCAGGCAAAGACATTTTGGTGATAGCCGTACCGATAATATTGTGGTTCATGTGGTAGATTTTGTAACCGGTATAGTTTGTATACAGTTCCTGTGATGATTCTTTCATCAGTTCGATGAATTCATAAGCCTTGAAGTGCTTTCTCATCTTTACTGCATACGACAGTCCCAAAGCTGCTACACCTGATACGTGAGGGCAAGCCATTGAAGTACCGTCCATGTATCCGTAAGCTGGTTGTCCGTTGCGGATAAGAGTCGACAGAATAGAACCTTGAGCATCGGCCAGTGTGAAAGACGAGTCGTAGTAAGTCTTGTCGCTTTCACCTATTTTGCCATAATATTCGAGGTCACCACCCGGAGCACTCAGTCCTACTTCTTCACCGTAGTTAGTATAAGAAGCGGGAGTGAAGTCGGCAGCTGTAGCTGATACTGTAAGACATTTAGAGTATGCACCCGGATAGCCCGGTACAGCAGCGTATTCGTTTCCGGCAGCAAAGATAGCCAGACCTCCGTCGATTACTCCGTTAGGAGAACCGGCATTGTTGATAAAGTAGTCGAGTGCTTCTTTTTCCAGCGGATAGGCAGTTTCCCATTCCTTTTCAGTTGCCGGTCCAGGAGTGTATCCTTCCATCGGGTTTGCCAGACCTGAGTTGTAACCCCAGCTGCACTGGATGATGACAGCACCATTGTCGGCTGCATACTTGATGGCTTTGGCTTCCATATCGAGTGTTACACCCGAATTTCCGGCAAATACTTGCAGTGACATGATTTTTACACCATCCTGCTTGCCAGAACCTCCGGCGATACCGCATACACCCTTGTTATTGTTGTTTACGGCAGCGATGATTCCCGCCACGTGAGTTCCATGACCTGTGTCGTTTACATCGTTCCAGGTAATGATACCAGAATCGGTAACGAAGTTGTATCCGTACTTGTCGCCGGCGTAACCGTTTCCGTCGTTATCCATTTTGCTGCCCAGTGTCTCATTGGGGTTTACCCAAATATTGTCTTGCAAGTCGGGATGGGTATACATTACACCTTCGTCGAGTACAGCTACAATGATAGAAGGGTCACCGGTACATTTTTGCCAGGCATTCATGCAGTCAACGTCACATCCGGGAGTTGCCTCTGCCGGATAATCTTCGTTCTGGTTTTCGAAAGCGTAGTTACCTGTATTGTTATAGTTCCACTGGAACGGGAATCCCGGGTCGTTGGGAGTGCCCGACATTGCAGCAAAAGCTGCCGGAGTGTTGTTTAAGGCATTTTCGCTGACGTATACTCGCTTTTCGTTCGAGTTGTATGCTTTTTTAATACGGTGGTTACACTGTACGTGGCTGATGTCACCCAGTTTCGACAACTGGCGTGCAGCTTCGTGCAGGTCGACGTTTTCATCGAATTTTACCAAGTACCACAAGTGCAGTCCGGCTGCACGTGTACGGGCCTCATTCTTGCTGTCTACCGGAAAGATACGTTCGAAACGGTATCCTCCAAGGATGTCGAGCACTTCATCGGTCGAGGGAATGCCGGAGCGGGTCATAGCCGCTCCGCTTCTTGACGCACGAGTCATGGTCTGGTCAAGAATATCCTCCAATTCCGGTTTGAATTTGATAATGAGTTCTCCGGGCTGAGCATCAGCCGGTATATATATTTCTGTATTTTGTTCCGAAGTATAGGCCTGTTCCAGTTCGTTGTCCGAACATGCTCCTAGGAACAAAGCAAGTGTAGCGATATATATATATCTTTTTTTCATTATATTCTAAAGCTTAAATTGTATTTATTCTCCTGCTGTTTCTTCTTCCATCACATATTTTCCGTAATATTTCGGGAATGCTGCATTCTGGTCGTTTGCTATTTTTCCGTAGAAATATTCAAAGTCCATAGGTACGTTGCTGAAACCGACAACTTCTCCATTCGAGTTCTTTCCTTCTTCCTGAGTGAATACCATTGATTCAGGATACCAGTCAATCAGATGCGGATGGAATAGAATCCAGTTAGGCACTTTTCCTGTCAGGAAGTTCAGGTTGAGGTAAAGCACTTGTGTGTTAGGCAGTACGCAAGGTACGTCTGAACCTTTGACAGAGAATTCTCCTCCATCGTATTTAACAGTAACGGCCTTGTCGGATGTCTTCAGCCACTGGCAGGTATCGGTCAGCAATGTGCAGACGTCAGCATCAGGATGCTTGCTGGCATACTGGCTGTAGTTGCCAAACTTAGCCATCATTTCCTCGTCGGTAGGCAGTTCGCCTTCGATGAATCCGTAAGAAAGTTCCAGCTGTTTGAGGGTATCCCATTCCAGCAATTTCATAAATTCATTCTTGTCGTTTGCCTTGTTGAGGTTTATATACATACCGATGTGTATGCCTTTCCATGTGTTGCCGCCTTCCATCTGCGACATGTCGAGCAGGGTATCGGTCCGTCTGCATCCCGACAATCTCAGATATTTCAGTTTCGGGAAGTTTTCCTTGTTGACCAGATCGGTTATCTGGCTCAGTGAAGCAAAGTTGTTGCTTTCCAGTCCCAATTCTTCCAGTCCTACATAACTCTTGTCGACTGTTCCACCCAGTTTGACGAATTCTTCAGGCAATTCTACCAGACCGTATGATGTGATAGAAAGCTTCTTGAGGTATTTCAGTTCACAGATTTCCGGGCCCAGTACGATTTCACGATCCTGACGGTTGGCGTTGCTCTGTACATGGAATGATTCAAGATATTTCAGATTCTTGATTTCCTGCGGCAATGTTTCCTTTGTATCGATCATGGCGATAGACAAAGAACGTACACGTCCTACGGCAGCTTCTTCAGGCAGGTCTTCGTCGGTTTCTTCCCACAGTGTCACATCGGTCCAGTTCTGCATGTTTTCGCTCACGTCGAGTGCATACATACATTGCAGTTTCTGGTTGATGAGGACTATAGAAATAGAGTCGCCTGCACGGTTGTCTTCTATCTTCATTGCCGGTTTCTGCGTAACAGTCAGGTAAACTCCGTCTATTTCATTACCGTCGCTGTCTATCAACTGGTCTTCACTGTTCTTGGCTACCAGCTTGATTGTAGCTACGCGGGTGTAAGGCACTGCGTTCATTTCCCATTTGAATCTTGCCTTTACCGAGCGTGGACGTGAACCTCTGTCAAGGTTCACGTTCAGATCTGATTCTTTCGGCAGTGTAAGCCAGTTTGCTTTATCCGATTCACTCATGCCTGCTTCGTCTTCTGCCGGAACTTCTTCGGCAAACGAGTAGTTTACGCTTTCGATTGCAAACTGTACATTGGTAGAAATAGTTACATCGAAATAACGGTTGTCTTCGATGTCAGAGTTTTCCAGTTCTACTTCCGGCTTGTCGAGGATGATTTGCTTTCCGAAGCCGAACTGAGTTACCTTCAGAATTTTCGGTGTATTACCTGCCGGGTTGAAACGAACTTGTGCAGTACGTGCCGTATAGGTCAGTGTAGAGTCGATGTTCAGTACGCAGGTAGCACTACCTGTTCCGTTGGCTGGCGATATAGATATCCATGGTGTAGAACTACTTGCCTGCCAGTTAACATCTGCCTTGACCATAATTTCTTTGAATGACTTTTCGGGTCCCACCGTGATTTCCTCTACATCGAGCGAGAGTCCGCCCGGGATGTTCAGGTCATCGTCTTCCTTACACGATGTGGTGATTCCTGCGACAACAGCCAGTCCAAGTATCAATCGATTTATAATTTTCATAATCAGTTATATTTCCTTTATTCTTTAATTATCGTTCTATTCCTAAAATGTCACATCCGCGGATATCCTGAGTCTTGTCGTAGAACAAGAGATACATACCAGCCTGGATAGCCGAACATACTCCCGACAAGTCTATTGATATATTCGGATTATCCTTGATATCAAGAATCCAAATATACGGAGTTATGGTTTCGTCCACTTTACGAATATCGTTTGAACCGATTTGCAACTGTATCAGACTCGGACACTGAGTGATACCTACAGGCCAGTCGCGCAGTGTGCGGTTTCCTTTTTCGTCTCTCTGATAACGGATGGCAAAGGCTTTCAGTTCACTACAGTTCAATGGCTGAGGCGGAACTTCTGAGAATGAGTTGTAACTCAAGTCGATACCGGTCAGGTAAGGAATGTTTGTTGCTCTGAAGTCATCGCACAGCTTGGTCAGCTTGTTAAAACGCAAGTCGATAGTTTCGAGCAGATAAGCATTAGAGCCTTGCATTTCACCTTCTTTCACTTCTGTCAGCTCGTTGGCAGACAAGTCCAGAGTCTTGATAGGAGAGCCAGACTTGAACAATGCTTTCGGGAAGTTTTTCAGCTTGTTGTATGCCAACGAAACCGTATATGCGTTGATACCCTTGAAGTTATCATCTCCTCCTGCAAATCCGGTAATCTTGTTGTGCGAGAAATCTACACTGTTCATGATATAGATAGACTTCGCATTGAAGATGTTAGGTACTTCTGTCAGTTCGTTATAAGAGAAACCTAATGTTTCTACCTCGTTGGTGAATGCACAGAAGTTGTCCGGAATAGATGTAATCTTGTTGTTATCCAGATACAGGGTAGACAATTTGATATCTGTTCCGAATGAGTGCAGGGTATGTATCTTGTTTGTTGTACAGTCAAGCATTTTAAACTTAACCATCTTATGCAACTGGGCATCATCAGGGAACTCTTCCAGGTTATTGTATCCCATGTAGAGAATCTGAAGTCTTGGTCCGGCAGGCATATCACACAGTTTAGACCAGTCTGCTCTCAACTGTTCTCCGGTAATATTCTGGTTGCAGGCAATGTTCAGCAACTGCAGCTCGGGAAGGTTACCTACCATGTCGAGTGGCACACGAGTTAAGTTTATACAGTTGTATATTTCTACGTCTGTAAGGTTAGTCATGTTTGACCAGCTCAGGTTTTCCTTTGCATATTGTTGTGCATAGTCAGAATTCGGGTCAGTCCAGTTTGTACAAATCTTATCGTAGGTGATAGGAGAGTTGGCCAGATAGAACTGCTGCAAATTCTTCAGGCGCATAACGGCCTTCGAAACACCTGTAATCTTGTTGGTTACAACTCCAATCTGAGTATCCTTCTTCGAAATGCTGCTGTATTTTTTAATCTTGTTATTCGGAGAAGAATAGTTGTTGATAGTCCACTGCAACATATCCGACATGTTTGCACGTACATCTCTGTCGAGGAAATGTTGCTTGTATTCCATACGCATTTCGTTGCGCTTGTCATCACTCATGTTGGGCTGTATTCCGTTAGGACCGAACAACATACCACCATAAGTTTCATCGTGTGAGCCCAAGGCAAGAATACGCAACTCTGTCAGCTGACCGATAGCATCCGGCAGTTCGCCCGAAGCACCGAATCCAGCCAAAGTCAGCGAAGTAATACGTCCGTTACCGTCGAGTGTTACTCCCGGCTGGTCACCCCACATGTCGATATCCTTGTTGAAGTTCCAGTTTGTACCTTGCGGATAAGTTGCACCATAATAGCTCCAGTTCTTTCCGCCCATCTTGTCCCATATCTCTTTCAGAGCCAGATAGTCTTTGATGTTTTCGGCAGTTTTCGATACCAGTACAGGAACAATGGCATATTCAGTCAGCTCATTGTCTTTTACAGTAAATGTTTCACCGCTTACTGCTTGAGTTTCGAGTTCGGTTTCTGTTACACCCGATTTAGAGTATACCGTGTACGATATGACCTTATAGTCACCTGCAGGCAACCATACAGCAGAGTCACAATAAGCTACTCCGTGGTCTTTGTACTTATTGTTTTCGCTGTCCGGGTCATTCAGTTCGTATTCCTCTTCGTATCTTGCGTTCAGTTTCTCGAATATATAAGTCATCTGAGTGAAAGTGTTCTGTACCTGAATGGTAGCCAGCTGAATGTTGCTGAACAGGTAACCTTCGTTGTCGCTTGCACGTGACTGCGTATTAACATCAGGCAACTGCTTTTCCAGTTTGAACTTGACAGAACCTCTGGCCTGTGAGTCTATGGTGAGGTCTTTTACCGTCAGTCCGGAAGGAACGACTGTAAACATTTCGTCAGGGTCGGCCGAAACTCCGTCGATGACTTCATCCATTTTATTATAGATCTTATATCCGATCACTCTGTAGTCGCCGACGAGTAACTGTAGTTTGTCACTGCGCAAACCGTATTCCGCATTTTCGTCGTTGTATGCGTTCAGTACCAGTGTCTGTGTAATGCTGATACCATTGTATCGCATTTCCACTTCTATTTTCTGTGCTTCGCTCAGTTTGTCTATCGAGGCACGAGAGGCAGCACTTTGTGCTGCACCTTCTTCATTGTAAGATGCTTCCTTGTAAAGCTTGAACTGAACGTAGCCGTATTGGCTCTGGCTCACTTCTTCATCGTCAGAGCATCCGCTCATAGCCATGCCCGAAAACATGGCTATGAGTGATACAAATAATAGTTTTACTATATTAAATCGTAGTTTATTCATTATAACCAAACTTGTATTCCACATTCAATTAAAAAGTCCATCATATCGAAGTTAGCTACACCCACAGTCATAATAGGTTGGTCCTTAATCTGGTCTTGAGTAGGAGCACCAGATATAACGATATAAGTCTTACCGTCGATTGTTTCGGTAGTTGTCTTGGTATTTGTCCAAGCCCAATTGTTCATTGCTCCTACCTTATATCCTTCAGGGATTTCGCCAACTATTTCTAAGTAGATCTTGTTTCCGTTTTCCATAAGCGACTTGTCGGATAATACTACATACCAGAAGTTAGGAGTCGTCTTATCTTCGTATGGGAAGTACGGTGTGTTCGGATCACTCAGCATAGCTGCACCGTCGGGTACACTTGTAAACGGAACCAGTTCGCCGGAGCTATTCTTTACGTATCCTTTGATTTGCAGGTTCGTCACTTTCTTCTCAGGTTCCTGAGTGAAGCTTACCATAATATTTTTCTGGTAAGTATAAGAATCGAAGTAGCCTTCCGAGTCGAGCAGTATCTCGTTGTATCTTCCTTTATACTTTTCACAGAAGTCCTTAGAGAACAGCAGAACAATAGCTCCTCTTTCTGTATCACCTGTCAGCTTATCGACATCCAGTGAAACCTTTTTGCCGTTGATGTTTACCTTAACCCAGCTTTCCATGCCGGTAGCATCGAAGTTATAGGTGTATACATAATTGTTAGGGTATAACTCTTTTCTTTCTACACTACCGATGATGTAGCCAAATTCATCGTTTCTTACCTGGTCTACTGTCAGTGTAAGCGGTAGTGAGTAAGTAGTTTCCTCTCCAGTCATGGCGTTTGCTATAGAGAAGTAAGTAGAGTTATAATCCAGTGTCATGTGGCTCTTGCTGAAAGACAAGTCTGTTTCAACGTAAGAAATGACCGTTTCCTTCAGCCCTTCGTAAGAAACAGGTATTTCTACTTTCTTCGACATGTCTTTCGTAGCTATAACAATCTTGTCTTCAGCTTTATTGAAAGAGTAAATCGGTGAAAGGCCCGATGTCTTGTCGAATGTAAGCTGGAAAACTCCCGGAGTTTCTTCAGTAGTCAGAGCTTTAAGCCAGTTAGGCTTTTCAGCAAATCCGACCGGCTGTTCCGACTCAACAGTGATGGTGGTATACACGATATCATAGGCATTGTCTGTCAATCCGCTACCTTTGATAACCAATGGATGTTCAGCATCGTATATATTTCCTTCTTCATCCTTTATAACCAGATCAGCATATACTTTTTCGTTGCAGGATATTTTGCAGATCACCTGTGATTGTTCTCCTATCTTAAGTGATATCTCGGCTACATCACCGGTTTCCTGGAAAGGAGAAATAATAATCTGTATGTTTTGTTCACCTGCTTTACCATAAGTAACAGTTGCCGGAATTCCGTCGTTCTCAAACTGACACCATCCTTTGTTACTTGTCAAGGTCCAGTCTGCATTGGCTTCGAAAGACAGTTCCTTCGTTTCTCCGGCGTTGCAAGTTATTTCTGTCAGGGCTGGAAATTCCGGAGTTACAGACGGAGTGTCAGAGTCGTCGCTACATCCTGTAAATGCAATCCCCAGAATCATGGCAAGCACCATAAACAGGTTCGTTGATTTCGTATAAAATGTTTTCATTATTAATTACCTTTAAATTAATAACCTTGTTCTTTTAACTTCTCGGCTTCAGCGTCGCTTATCCATTCCAGAATGTTGACATAAGTACCTACGGTTCCTACACCGTCTACATAAATCGTAACATACTGGAGAACGAAATTCTCGCATGAGCTATAGTAAGAAGTATACATGGTGGGCTGATACATCAGCAAGTTACCGTCGCCATAGATGGTTCCGAATGCTTCGCTGGTATTTCCGCAGACTTGTTCTTCCATGTTAACCAGTGGCTCAAGCAGATTCTTGCGGTCGAAATCCAGAACGATGTCGTAACCCTTGTAATACAAGTCGTGCAGTATTACCGAGTTTTCCTTTTCCGGGTTGACTTCGGTCTTGATAAGACGCATTGTTACGTTCTGCATGTAGTCATTAAAGAATGTAGAAGTAACCTTGCAATATCCGGTAAACGAATTGATGTCGAATGGACATGCTTTCTGCAAAACAACCTTCGAGTCGATGCCATATAAGCTCCACTGCTCTTCCTTCGGGATAATCAGACGGAGTCCTACGGTGAGATAATCATTGATTCCAATGTTATCATAAATTCCCTGAACCTGTACATTGGCTGCACATTCACCAGCCTTGATAGTAACAGTGTTCGACAACAGTTTGTAATGCTTTCCTTCCACTGCATCGCTGATGCTGTCTACCACTTCTACGGCAAATGTACGGTCGTAGTCGACAGGTACAGTGGCAGAAACCGGTACATTGAATACCTCTCCGGTTTCCTGTACGGCATAGCGGTAAAGCGTATCGGAAAACATAAGATAATTGGGACCTTCATAAGTAGTTCTTTCCGAATCACATCCGGCAAGCCCCATCAAAACAGCAATAACTGCGATACAACCTATAAACAGTTTTTTCATTATCGTATGTTTTTAACTTATTTATTACTTTCATTAGGTGCGATGTCAGCTCCCGGTGCCTCTATCTCATGCTGAGGAATAGGCCATACGAAGAGCGGATCGTCTTTTTCTACCTTCAGACTGCTGCCGTTGCTCAACGACTGATCCTGAGGAGTGCGCTGGAAGCCTTTATGCCAACGTTTCAGGTCGTTCAGGCGGAAACCTTCCATGTACAGTTCTTTTACACGCTCTTGTTCGATGACATCCATGGCGTTGTCTTTCGACAGAGCTGTAGAACCTCCGTAAGAAGAGTAGCGTGCCATACGCAGGGTAGTGATGTCGCTTCCCGCCTTTGAGTAGTCGCCTTTCTGTGCGTATGCTTCAGCACGGATAAGGTACTGTTCCGACAGACGGAATACTTTAGGCATACTGACATGCAGAATGTTTGCATTCATGAATTCTTCATTTCCGAAGTACTTGATCAGCAGCGGCCAAGTCAGCGCATGGTCGTAACCGGTAGTAAACGACTGGAAGAATGTAGTAGCACGCAGGTCGTTTGCGTCGTACAGGTTCAGTACCCACAAAGCCGGTACATAGTCAGGCTTCAGAGTCTGATAGTTGTAATTGGCAAAGATGGTACCCAGTGCGCCACCGTATGAGTTGATGGTGAATCCTACTTTCCAGATGATTTCTGTAGAGTGGTCGTTAGTCCACATGTATTTGTAGTAGCTTACGCCCGAAGAGATTTCCTGATTACAACTTGACAATGCATAATATTGTGGTTCTCCGTTTCCGCCGATAACTTTCGATGCGTATTTGATGGCATCATCCCAGCGCTTCATGTACAGTGATATACGTGCGCGCAGCGCGTGTACGGTATATTCATTAAAGTAAGGAGAGTCGTACAATGCTCCGTCGGTAGCCGAGTTGTAGTCGTCTTCCAGTTTCAGGAGATCGGCTGCTCTGTCCAGATCGTCCAGAATGAACTTATACGAATCTTTCAGGCTGGCACGTACGATAGGTTCGTTTCCTTTGTAGTGTTCGGTAATTACCACACCCAGCTCGTTGGCAGCATCCTCATCGCTTTCGTAAGGTTTGCAGTACATTTTAACCAGTTCCGAGTATGCCAGTGCACGTGCGAAATAAGCTTCTCCGCAGTACTGGTCCAGACGGTCATAATCCTCGTCGGTCTTGATTGACTGCTTTACTTTCTCTACGTTGTCGAGCAGAAAGTTACAGCGGTTAATGACACCGTACAGCGCACCGTATACAGCTTCCACCTGTTCGTTGGTAGGATGGATGTCTTTCCAGCGCCAGATATTTCCATAGACATTCGAATTTCCGTTTACGCCATAAACGAAATCGGCCTGCAAATCGGGCAGCAGAGTCAGGTATCCGGAGTACAGATAAGAACTCTTGAATGCATCATATATACCGATTACAGCCAGATTAGCATCACTTACTGTATTGATAGCCTCGTCTTGCAGGATAGAATCTTCCGGATACTTGTCGAGACAGGAAGTAGCAAGCAGGGCTACAGCGGACAATATGAAATATTTCTTTATTTTTTTTATCATTTTTCTTTTCTATATTAATTAAAATGAAACCTCTACACCAAGTGTAAACTGTCTTGACATAGGATACTGTGCCTGGTATATGTTTGAAGAAGATTCAGGGTCAAGACCTGTAAATCCGGTAAACGTCAGTAAGTTCTGTCCCTGCAAATAGATTCTTGCCGAACTGAAGAAATTGGTCTTGCTCAGCAGTCGCTGCGGGAATGAGTAAGCCAGCGTAACGTTCTTCAGACGCAGGAAAGAAGCATTCTCCAGGAAACGGTCGTCAAACTGAGGAGTAACACCGTGACGGGGAATATCGGTAATATCTCCCGGCTGTTTCCAGCGGTCGTACAGCAGTCGTTTAGACTGGTTGTATGCGGCATACAGTCCGTTGCTTTCTTCAAAGTAGCGGTCGTTGTTGAACATCCAGCGGTCGGCTACCCAGCTGAACTGAGCGGCGAGCGAGAAACCCTTCCATGCCAGCGATGTTCCGAAACCACCCTGCCAGGGAGCATCAAAGCTCTTGCCGGTCATCACCTTGTCTTCTTCGCTGTATTCGTTGGTAATCTCACCATCCTTGGTATACCACAGCGCATCACCGTTGGCCGGGTTTACTCCCGCGTAGCGGTTGATATAGAATTCGCTTACTGAATGACCTACAACCAGCTTGGTAGCTGTAGTAGATACTTCGTATTCCTGTACTCCGTCGTAGAGTTCCAGCAGTTTGTTCTTGTTGTATGATGCATTGGCGTTGACGTTCCATACAAAGTCTTTCGTACGGATTACGTCGGCACTAACGTTGAATTCCACACCACGGTTCAGCATGGCACCGATGTTATCCCAGTGTTCTCCTTCGCCGGTCAGGGCATATGAGTCGGGTACCAGCATCAGCATGTTGGTTGTTTTCTTGTTATAGAATTCGATATCGAGGTTGATGCGGTCGATGAATCCCAGGCGCAGAGCTACGTTGCTCGACCAGAGTTTTTCCCAGCTCAAATCCTCGTTTCCGCTCTGTGACGGATAGATACCGGCCTGATCTTCGTAATTGGCTTTACCTGAAACCAGTGCCAGGTGATCGTAGTCGGGGATAGAAGAGTTACCCGAAGTACCTGTACTCAGTGCAATCTGTGCACTGCTCAACCATTCGATGTCTTTCATTAGCGGTTCACTCTTCAGGTTCCACATGAAGCCCAGTGACCAGAATCCTGCCCAGCGGTTTCCTGTACCGAAACGTGAAGAAGCATCGGCACGTACAGAGAAGTCTGCGTAATACAGATCCTTGTAGTTATATTCGCCACGTCCGAAGAAAGACAAATACGAATAAGAGGTTGTAGAATCTGCCCACGATGAAGCACGTGTACCCGAGCTGATGTTTGTCAGGAAGTCATTCGACTGTCCGCTGGTGATAACCTGGAATCCTTCCGAGCGGTAGTCTACACCTTCCTGTCCCAGCAAGAAGTTGAATGAATTGTCGCTGTTCATTTCCCAGCGGTAGTTCACTGTCGTAGTTTCTGTCAGGTTCAGCATATCCGAGGAATTACGTCCTGCCGTACCGTTTTCGTTGTTGATGATATAGCTCGGGAACGATTGCATGAATGCGGTCGTATGCGAGAAGTCAGCACCGAACTGTGCACGGATAGTCAGGTTCTTTATCGGAGTAATTTCGGCAAATACGGTCGACAACACCTTATATTTCTTGTTGGTTACCGGATTGTTTGCCATCCATTCGATAGGGTTTGAACCTGTTCCGGTCCATGTTCCGTCGTTTTCCGAAGCCAGTGAGCCGTCTTCGTTGTACGGATTCCAGTACGGAAGCATAAAGCGGCAAGCCGAAATCGGAGTGTACAAAGCATACGAACCATCGTCGGCCTGTTCTATTTCTTCGTAGGCTACCATCGAGTTGGTACCCACTTTCAGCCAGTTGCTTGCCTTTACTTCGGCATTGGCACGCATGTTATAACGGCGGAAAGTAGAGCTTTGTGCGATACCATCCTGGTCGTAGAAACCTCCCGAAACGAAATAGTTCAGACGGTCGGTAGCACGGTTTACTGATATTTCATAGTTTTGCAGCGGTGCACGGTCGTTAAACACCATGTCCAGCCAGTTGACGTCGGTACGCGACAGAACGTCGTAGTCCTTGCCTGTATCAATACCGATTTCTTTTTCGTACTGGATACGTTCGGCTGTATTCATCATGTTCCAGTTGTTCTGAGCCAGTTGCGAGAAACCGTATTGTGCACGGAAGGTCACCTTAGCTTTATCCATCGCAAGACCGCGCTTGGTAGTGATTACAACCACACCGTTGGCAGCACGTGCACCATAAATAGAGGTAGAAGATGCATCTTTCAAGACAGAAATAGATTCGATGTCACTCGGACTGATTGTATTGAAGTCTGAGCTGGAGATAGGTACACCGTCAAGAATAAAAAGCGGTGAAGTACCCGAGTTGATAGAGTTGGTACCACGAATCTGGAAAGTGGCAGCCTTGCTGGGTTCACCTGAGTTAGAGATGACCGACAGACCGGTAGTCTGTCCCTGCAATGCTTGGTCGAAACTCGGAGCAGGCACGTTTTCCAACTTGTCATTTTTCACGGTAGATACGGAACCGGCGATTGTTCCTTTTTTACGGACACCATACGCCACGACAACCACGTCGTCCATCAGGTGCGAATCGTCTTCCATTGCTACGTTCAGCACGCCGGTTCTCGAGTTCACTTTTAGTTCCTGCGTTTGCAGTCCAATATAAGAGAAGACCAAAGTGGCTTCACCACCTTGAATCTGCAGCTCATAGTTACCATCGATGTCGGTAACCACCCCATTAGTAGTTCCTTTTTGCAAGATAGATACACCAATCAGCGGTTCGTTGTCGGATTTCGACACCACATTACCCTTGACTTTGTACATCTGGGCTAATGCCGACTGGATGCCTAACACTGCAAAAAAGAGTAACCAAAGACTAAATCTTTTCATCTTTTGCCTGTTAATAATAAAATTAATGATTAATAAATAGTTATTCTTTTACTCTCTCTACTACCTTTGATGCCTGATGAATTTATCTGTTTCTTCATTACTCGTTTTACGGAAGCGTTTTTAGGGCTACCTTAAGTTTGATAGGGCAAATAAGAAACCTGGCTGTTATGGTTAAGATAACGCCAATATAAACCTCTACGAAATCTTTATTAAAGACTTCATAAGGCAGATCAAAGGAAACAAAAGTTCGGTTTTTGTGTACTCAGAATCTATGTGTTGTTTAAATTATGATTGGCCTGCTCCGCTCTGCCGATATATGCGGCATAGGTTGGAAAACGGATGGCTTGGAAACACAATGGCAGTTTCTGAAAAAAAGGAAAGGTAGCTAAAAAGCATCACGCGATTTTATGTTGCAGAAAAGTTTTTTTGAGTTGCGTAAAAGCTGATTTGCTGAATAAACATTTGTTTTCATTTTTCCCTCTCTTTAAAAACTGATTTTAAATAAAAAACATTTTTTCCTCGCAAAGTTAGTATAAAAATTAGCAATAAGATGAAAAAATAATATATTTTATTTTAGTTATCTGAAGAAAATATTGGAAAAAGTGCTTGTAAAATACAAATTCGTATTTAATATGTATTTTTATGTGCTTTTACGGCTTTTTATTCCGATAAAAATGGAATTCTTTCATTTTGTATATAAGTTATGGGAAAAAAGTGTTATCTTGTTTCTTCTTAAGTGCTGGATGAAGGGGCTGTGCAAAAATAAACTTTTCCCCAATAACTCGCGCCAGATATAATAGAGGTAGTCTTTGTGGAAAGTAACTCCAAAAAGGTATTTTATGGATAGTCGGCATACTCGTAAAAAATATCTTTTTAATGGAGGAGCTTTATCTATGTCTGTTGAAATTGGCTATGGGTGTTATTGATGGAAAATGTTTTTACGTTGATTCGTGATTGATTTCAGTTTGCGGTATAGATAAAAAGAAAACCGCTGATAATAAGTAATTATCAGCGGTTTTTCTTTCTGGTGATCCGCTTGGGTCTTGAACCATGCGGCTCACAAGTCTTAAAATCAATATTTTAGCGTACCTCAATCTTTAAGGGGGGTACGAATTAGGCACTTTTTTCAAAGAACATTTGACTTCCCTTGTCAGGATTGTGTCTGCCTTTATCTTCGGTTCAAAGATACTACTTTGTTTTCAAATACACAAATTATTGAAAATAAATATTCTACGGTTAGTGCAAGGTGCAAGCTATATATATAAATATAGACTTGCACCTTGCACTAAAGTTTCTCCTACTAATTATTTTTATTGTATTGTTATTTGCTTATTTAGCATTTACTTGATATATTTGCATACCATACAGTATGGTACTACAAAAAAGAAAATATGAAAAAAGTAGAGAAAAAACAATGGTTCATTATGGGGCTTCAAATCATAGAAAATGAAGGAGTTTCTAAAATTACAATAGATAACTTATGTAATCTATTAGAAATCACAAAAGGAGCATTTTATCATCATTTTAAGAATATTGACGGATATATAGATGCTCTTATGACTTTTTGGGTAAAAGAGAATACACTTAATTTTATAGAGGATGTCGAGAAATTAGATACTGTAAAAGAGAAGCTATATACTTTATCGCACATGTCAGCTTCCTCTAAATATAAATGTGAGGGAAGAATTAGAGGATGGAGCTATACAAATAATATCGTGCAACAACATGTAAAGCAAGTAGATAAATTGAGATTAGACTATTTGACAAAGTTATTTCAGAATTGTGGATATGAGGCTGAATATGCGCATAAAAGAGCCATAATACAATACGGTTTATTAATAGGTTTACAACATATATGTTCTGAAATTCCTATCAGTGATTTCAATGAGCTTCAAAATATGTTAATTAAAAGATTTGAAACAAATGTCGAATAATATTCATATAATGATACAAGAGAATAGCTTAATTAAGAAGTATTTACCTGTAAATTATGAAGATTGCTTCAGCCAAACGATGGTGAATAAACCGTATATGTCTGTTAAAGATTTATTTAACTTGATATTTCGCCAATATCCTCAATGGGTATTATGGTTATTAAAGTTACGTGATATAATAGTGAAACCGTTTGGATTAAAAACAAATAAATCATTTGAGGATATAATTGTAGAGCAAAATAATAATGAAATAATTATAGGAACAAATGACAAGCATTTGACATTTCATGTTTCATTATTTTGTTCCGATTTGAGTGATAATAAACAAATAATAAGCATAAGTACATTTGTTAAATATGAAAATATTTTAGGTAGAATTTATTTTGCAGCAATATGGTTATTTCATAGGATTATTATTGCTTATTTATTCAAACGAGCTATTATAAAATGGAGCAAGCAATCATGATATAAATATATATGAAAGAAGTGTTTGATAAAATATTGGCACAAGTTAATGAAGAGATTGATAAAATCGATCTCTACGACTTCGATATTATCGAAACTTCTCTTTCAATGGTACTTCGGCTACAAAGTGTTCTAACTGATTTGAGAAACCAACTACAAACCTATGTGTTTTCCTCAAAAGAGGAAGAAATATTCTTTTTCAAAAATCAGAAACCTGAATTATTAGGTAGATTATTGTATTTCTATAAAATATATCGTATAGAAACGCAATGCCCGACAGGGAGTAATGAAGTAATAAGGCTCTATATCAATAAAGAACTGGATAGTCTGACTTATTTTTTCAATCGAAATTTAGACTTCTACCAATATTACCGTTCTCATTCAACAATCCATGATGAGCACTATTTTTTGCGTGGTAGAACAGACATTCGTTTATGTACCGATAGTGCGCAATTTGATAAAGACCCTAATTTTTCAACCGGATATGATTATAAAGTCGCAAAAATACTTGCTAATGAAATGTTACGCATTTATCTGAACAAGAGATTACAAAAACTTGAATGCGACAGTTACATAGAGGATAAACAAACCGTTACAACAAAGATTCCAATTCGTTTTACAGGGAAAAAGAATGCCTTGATAGAATTAGGCTATGCCCTCGTTTCTTCCGGAGATATAAATCACGGCAATATAGAGATTAAGGAGTTTATGAAATACCTTAGTTCCATATTCAACATAGACTTAGGCGGCTATTATGATGCGTATATCGCCATGAAAGAACGAAAAGACCAGACTGCCTACTTGAATTTGCTGGCAGAAAAACTATCCAAACGAATGAGAGAAGATGACAATAAGAGATAATCATCTGATATTCTTATCTATAAAATACCGTGTTCATACCGACACGGTATTTTTATTTTCATCTTGTTTTGTTCTCAAAACTAGCTTGGCTGTACTTCTTTAAGCTGAAATCTCATTAAAAACAGTCCTAAAATACACTGAAAATATTTTTACCATGACGGTATGAACCATGACTTTTAATCATTTTCATATCCCGAACTTTGCAGCAAAATCAATTAGTTAACAATATGGATGTGATTACAATTGAATCAAAAGCCTATAAGGAGATAGTGGCTAAGATAGATGTGATAGCCAATTATGTGTTTTCACAGGAGGACACGAAAAACGAGGATGAAATCTGGGTGGACAGTTACGAGGTCTGCACATTTCTCCAAATCAGCGACCGAACATTGCAACGTTTGCGTGCAAAAGGTGTAGTCGCTTTTTCTAACATTGGAGGACGGTGTTATTACAAGATAGGCGAACTGAAACGCCTGCTGGAAGAACGGCTGATAAAGAGTAATGACGAATGTATGCGTAACCTGATAACCAATCATGAATTGTATGCTAAGGAAAGAAGAAATACTAAGCAGGACAAATAACGGCTTGTCGGTGTTCAAACACTACCTGTCCGGTAACTGGCGCATCGGTAGAAACTTTCTCAATCCATTGTATGAAGACAGCAAGGCTTCCTGCAACATCTACTTCGACCGCCATAGCGGTATGTACAAGATGAAAGACTTCGGCAACGACAATTACAGCGGCGACTGCTTTTTCCTCGTGGGACAACTGAAAGGGTTGGACTGTAATCGGGCTTTGGACTTCATTGAGATACTGGAAACCATCGACCGGGACTTGGGATTGGGCTTATCTTCCGGGACACCCGTTCCTATATCCCAGACTACCGACAAACGTATTGTGGCGAACACACCTGTTGAACCGCCCGAAAAGCCTGTCAAGCCTTACCAGTTCAGGGAGCAGAAATTTTCCACCGCAGAAATGGAATACTGGCGGCAGTACGGCATCACTCCCGAAGTGTTGGAGCATTACAAGGTCTGCTCACTCCGGGAATACAGCAGTGAAACGGCAGAGGGAAAGCCATACACCTACATTTCATCGGCGACAGAACCGATGTACGGCTACAAGGGCAAACAGTACATTAAGCTGTACCGTCCCTTTTCCACACCCCGTTTCCTATATGGCGGCAGCTTCGGGGAAAACTACTGTTTCGGATTGGAGCAACTGCCCGCCAAAGGTGACACATTGTTTATCACGGGTGGCGAGAAGGACGTACTTTCACTGGCGGCACATGGCTTTCATGCCATCTGCTTCAACAGTGAAACGGTAACGATACCGTCCACGCTGGTTTATCGGCTGACGTTCCGTTTCAAGCACATTGTCCTGCTTTTCGACATGGACAAGACAGGCAGGGAGAGTTCAAGCAGGCAGGAAAGACTGCTGGGGGAATTTGGCGTGAAACGCCTTTCTCTACCGCTTCCGGGCACGAAAGAGGAAAAGGACATATCGGATTATTTCAAGGCGGGTAACACCCGTGAAGATTTCCTGAAACTGTTTATCAGATTTTTAGACGATCTATATAGCGACACACTGATTATGCTTAAATCATGCGAGATAGACTTCAACAATCCGCCCGTCAAAGCACAGGTCATCATATCGGCGGGCGATGTTCCACTGGGAACACAAGGCAACCTGTTCGGCATCACCGGGGGCGAGGGAACTGGCAAGAGCAACTATGTAGCCGCAATCGTGGCAGGCTGTATCAGCCCTCCCGATACGGAAACAGACACGCTGGGCATACGGATAACCGCTAACGACAGTCACAAGGCGGTCTTGTTCTATGATACCGAACAGTCGGAAGTACAGCTTTTCAAGAACGTAAGCAACCTGCTGGCACGTGCGGGGCAAAAGGAAAAGCCGGAAGAACTGAAAGCGTTCTGCCTTACGGGAATGTCCCGAAAGGAACGGTTGAACGCTATAATACAAAGCATGGATAAGTTCTACTACCAGTATGGCGGCATCCAGTTGGTTGTCATTGACGGCATCGCCGACCTCGTAAAGAGTGCCAACGATGAAGCGGAAAGCGTGGCGGTGATAGATGAACTGTATCGGTTGGCGGGTATCTATAACACTTGCATACTTTGCGTGCTTCATTTTGTCCCGAACGGATTAAAGCTGCGTGGACATCTTGGAAGCGAACTGCAAAGGAAGGCAGCTACCATCCTGTCAATCGAAAAAGACGATGAACCCACGCAATCGGTAGTGAAAGCCCTGAAAGTAAGGGACGGAAGCCCGCTGGACGTGCCGCTGATGCTTTTCGCATGGGACAAGAAAGCCGGGATGCACACGTACCGGGGCGAAAAGCCACGTGAAGAAAAAGAGAAACGCAAGGAAAGGGAACTGGTGGGTGTAGCCCGTGATATTTTCGGACGGCAGACACACATCACCTACATTGACCTTTGCGAACAGTTGCAACAGGTGCTGGACATCAAGGAGCGGACAGCCAAGAACTATATCCGTTTCATGCGGGAGAAAGAAATCATCCTGAAAGACCCAGCAAACCAGAGTTATTTTATGATAGGTCTCATTTAATTTCAATCGGGGGTAGCTTATGTATATAGACAATGACAACTTCGTGGCATGGATGGAGCGTATCATGGACAGGCTCGACATGCAGGATAAAAAGATAGACCGTCTGATGAACAGCCACAACTGCCTGAACGGTGAAAAGCTGCTCGACAATCAGGACTTATGCTTTATGCTCAAAGTGAGCGTCAAGACCTTGCAGCGTTACCGGAAGAAAGGCATATTGCCCTATCTTCTTCTGGACGGAAAATATTACTATCGGGCAAGCGACATACACAGGCTTATTCGTGAGCGCACGGATTAGACAGTGTTTTTTGTCATCATTCAATTAACCTTGTCCTGCCTTGTTGTGATAACACGGCGGGATTTTTTATTATACGCCATGATTTCTCAATGATTTTCACTACATTTGCAAAAGTAGTACAAGAGAATAGCGGCGATTGAACAGTTTTGACTGTGATTTCGTCTTTATATATAATATTGAAAATTAGCGTTCCGCCGAACGTCCCGATGCGAAAACTGGCACTTTTCAAAATGTGGGGATATTCAGCGCAGGATATGCTATGCTTTGTCATAGCGTGGTCTTGCCTGTTTCCACATTTGGGTATGCCAGTACCTCGCATTGAAGCAGTGTAAGAACCACGCTTTTTTGGGGTACTGGCGGACAGTTGAATACGAATATTAAACTGTTAAATACCTGATAGTATGAAACAAATAAAAGCGCACATTGCCGTATCTCTTGACGGATTTATTGCAACCCCAGACTATGAATTGGACTGGATACCACAGTCAGTAAAATCACAGATTGGAAAAGAAATTGCAGCTGCTGATACACTTTTGATAGGAACAAATACTTACACCTACATTTTCGAACATTGGGGAGGATGGCCATATAAAGGAAAGCGTTCTTTTGTTGTGTCCAGCAATGATATTAATGTTACACCAAATTGTGGTGTGGATTTTCTGACAAATAAACCGCTAAATCAGGTATATAAATTAAAACAAGAAAATGATTTATTAGTTATAGGCAGTAGTAAATTACTCACGTCTTTGATAAAAACTAATTTATTAGATTGTTTAACCGTTTATACTGTACCTATTATACTTGGAGAAGGAGTCAGATTTATGTGTGAAACCTTAGATTCCAAATGGAAATTGGATAAATTCTGTATTATGGATGATTTTTTATACTCATCATTTTTAAGGGTTTAATCGATTATCGTATTTTTGCAAAAAAATAGTAAGTTATGAAATTTCCTAATTGGTTTAAGGTTACTTGGTGGTTAATACTTATTTTAGTATCAGGATATATTTTATGTCATAGAATCAATGAGATTATTAATGGAAACTCTAATCAAACTGATACTGTAATATTTCTTATTTTCATAGCTTTGATGTTAGTCCCTATATTTCCAGAAGTAGATTTATTAGGAATAAAACTAAAACAAAGCTTAGATGATTTGAAAGAATACATAAATGTAAAAGTTGGTGACATTAAGACTGAAATACATTCAAATCACGTTCAGTCTGTATATATACAAAATTATGAAAAGCCTTCTCCAGAAAGTAAATTACGAGATATAGAAGAAAAAATCAAACAAGAAATAACTCCTGAATTAAAACATAATTCAAAAATAGATCTTGATATTCCTGATGCAAATCTTTTATTATTTAAGGTTCGATATAATATAGAAATTGAACTTCGACGTATTTGGGAGAAGTATTACCCCAAATCAAATAAACCTATTCCTTTAATGGAAATTATCAGGACTTTATTAAAAGACAATATATTAAATACTAATATATATAATCCATTAAGAGAAATTTTGGCTATCTGTAATTATGCAATACATGGAGAAAAGGTTAGTGATAATCAAGTGTCTTTCATTAAAGATTATGCGAATGAACTGATTCTATACTTACAGCAGCAATAAAAAATGCGCCCGGTTTCCCTCCGGGCGCAACCACTAAAATTTCAATTATCATAAGCCTTAAAACCCATCACAATGAAATTTCAGCGGTAAAGATAAGTCATTTCTTCGGTTTTCCTTTCTTTTCAGGGAATGAAAAAGCGACATTGAACTGTTCGTCCAATACCAGCGAAGCATCGAAAACCTTGCCGTTCTTTCCCTTGAAGCCCTTGATTAACTCGGTCTTCCGCTTCGTCACTAGTTCGACAACCTGCTTGTCGGTCAGTTTCTTGTCGCACTTGTTACGGAATATGGTAAGCGTACAGTCCACGTTGGAACATTTCGCCACTTTCGGGTAGAATAGTATGCGTCCGCTGCCACATTTCGGACATGGACAGGTTTCACCTCCAGCAATGGACAGTTGTACGGAAAGCAGTTCCGCCGTGATTTGGGCGGCATAGACCTCGATGCCTTTCCTGAATGTGTCGGCATCCATACAGCCCGCTTCTATCTTGGTAAGGGCGGTTTCCCACATACCCGTCATTTCGACATCGGCAATCTTCTTGTCCTTGACAATCCTGTAAACGGCAAGTCCCTTTTCTGTGGGTATAATATTCCTTTTCTCACGCACGATATACTGGCGTGCGAACAATGTTTCTATAATCGCCGCACGGGTGGCTGGCGTACCTATCCCGGCATCTTTCAGGCTGGCTTTCAATTCGGCATCCTCCAGTTCCCTGCCCGCATTTTCCATTGCGGCAAGCAGGCTGCTTTCCGTATGCAGCGGCTTCGGCTTGGTCTGCTTTTCGAGCAGATCCACGCCGGAGAGCGACAAGGTTTCTCCCTCCTGAAGCTGTGGCAGTCCGGCAGCTTCTCCGTCCTCGCCTGCTTCCTGTTCGTTGAACACAGCCCGCCATCCGGCTTCTTTCATTATCGCCCCTTTTACGGTGAAATCGGTATTTCCGGCGGACAATACAGCGGTGGTAACGTCTTTCACGCATTTGTCCGAAAAGGTTTCCAGCATACGCCCGGCTACCAGTTCATAGACCGCCCTTTCATCTTCGAAAAGTTCATCGGGCAGGTTTTCGGTAACGATTAAAGCATGGTGGTCGGTTACCTTGCCGTCATTCACGCTGCGGCGGTTCAGTGTGTTGCTGTTCAAGCTGGCGGCATATCCGGCAAAGCGGGGGTATTTTCCCAACAGTGCGATGCGCTCCGGCATTTCCTCGAAAACATCCTCCGAAATATAACGGCTTCCGGTTCTCGGATAGGACATCACTTTCTTTTCATACAGGCTTTGTGCTATCGAAAGCGTCTTGTCCGCTGAAAAATCCAGCTTCGTGTTCGCTTCCTTTTGCAGCGTGGTAAGGTCGTACAAAAGGGGCGGTTCTTGGCTGGTTTCTTTCCTCTCAACAGACTTCACCACAAGCTGCCCGGCATCCTTTACCCGTTGCAGGGCGGCTATGGCATCGGACTGCTGTTCCCACTTGTCGGTCGATTGGGCGGTGAAACCTATTCCCCCGCTGGCGGTCGCCGCTTTGAGCTGCCAGAACTTGGTCGGGACAAAATTCCTGTTCTCCAAAAAACGGCTGCATATCATCACGAGCGTGGGTGTCTGCACCCTGCCCAACGAGAACACGCCCTGTCCGGCGGCTACGCTCAACGCTTGGGTGGCGTTTATCCCTATCAGCCAGTCGGCTTCACTGCGGGACTTGGCGGAGAGGTAGAGGTTATCGTAATGTCCGCCCGGCTGCAAATTGTCCATCCCCTCACGGATAGCCTTGTCGGTAAGGCTGCTTATCCACAGCCGGACAAAAGGCTTGCGGCAGTTCAGGTAATGGAATATATACCTGAAAATCAATTCCCCCTCACGCCCGGCATCGGTGGCGACAATAATCCTGTCGCACTGGTCGAACACCTCCTTAATCACTTTCAACTGTTTCAACACGCCGGGGTCTGCCTTGTAGCCCTTTTCGGCTTTCACCTGACGGGGGATTAGCCGGAAATCGGACGGAAGTATGGGCAGGCTCTCCCTGCGAAAATTTGCCACGCCGTAGGCTTCGGGCATGGCAAGCTGTATCAAGTGCCCGAACGCCCATGTCACCATGTACCCGTTGCCGGACAGATACCCGTCATTCCTTTGTGTCGCCCCGATGATACGGGCGATGTCTTTTGCCACGCTGGGCTTTTCCGCTATCAATGCAATCATAATTCTTCACTTTTTAATGGTAGGTACTACATTTTCATCCCTCTGGACTTTTTGGACTTGTCCGCTTTCAGGCTCTTGTCCTGTGCTTTTTCCTGTTTCTCTTTCTGCTTGGCGGTGGGTTTCTGTTGTCCCTGTTTCAGCGGCTCTTTGGTCTGCTTGGTAGCTTCATCTGTCTTTCCTCCAGAATTGACCGCTACCTGCGTCCGGCTCTCGGAAACGGGGATAACATCTTTCGGCTGCACCTTGCCGGAGGATTTGCCCTGTACTCCGGGCTGCACATGACCGTTGAACTCCACACCCTTGCCGTCCTTTAATCCTGTGACCTGCTGCTGTGCGGGCTGCTGCCCCTGCTGCAAGAACTGGACGGCAGACCTCGGCAGGAACTCCAAACCACGCTCCACTGCGCTGACTTGAAGATAGGCACTGCGTTTCGTCCCGTCCTTGAATTGCAGGTTTTCCATCTTGACGGGTTTCCCGGCTTCAAAAGCGGCTTTCTGTTCCGGGCTTACTTTCACGCCACAAACGGTATCGGGACATTTCCACTTGTCTGCCCGCATGTACTCCAGTTCGTGAGTGTACCTATCCCGGCTGACGAACACGGGGATTTGCTCCCCGTTTTTCGGGTCTTTGATTTGGATAATACCGCCCAGATTGCCAGTTCCCAGCAGGTTTCCTTGTTCCTGCTTGGGAAATTCGTGCCCGTTATACGGGCGTTGAAGCAGCTTTTCATCCATTTGCACGCCGTGCAGCTTAGGCACTACCGTCCCGTCCTTTGCCTGATAGAAAGAGAGCTTGACATCGGTAGGTTTAAGGTAGAAGCCGCCTACCGTCCCCGAAACGGTATAGGTGTTGCGGGATTTGTAGCCACGCATCACCCTGTCGAAATCCTTTGTGTTTTTCAACGTGTCGGCAGTAATGCCGACTTTCTTCAAGTCCTCCCAGTTGATTTTAGCCGGGTCGAAACGGAAATTCTGCCTGCCCCCGTTATTGTCGGGATTCGGAACTCGCAACATTTCCGCCCGTCTGTCGCCCTCCGGCGTGGGGTTGCGGTGGTTGTCCTCGATAGCTTTTGCGTCCTGTTCCGCTTCCGTAGCCTTGCTGCGGAACAAAGCCAGTCCCTCCGTGTCCTGATACCTGTGGAAAAAATTGGAAATGAAGTTGCTGAACACATCGCTGTTCCTGTCCACCTGCATAAACTCACCGCTATGGGATTGGGTCGGTTCTACGGTCTGCAAATTGCCCTCGTTGTCGATACCTTTAACGGCACTCACTTTCCCCTGCTGTTTATCCAAGACCAGCAGCACGTCTTTTTCCTGCCCCTCTGCGGGCGGGTTCATTCTGTTTGCCATAAATAATTGGAATTTTAGTGGTTACGGGATTATTCCCGTCCAAAGGTAACGACTAAATATGCTATATTTTGACAGGCGGCAATGAGTGTCCCGATTTGTCCTACAATGTCTGAATTTGACTATATAATATGGCAAGCTTAATTTTATATGAATCAAATCTTGTCTGTTTGTTCCAGTAGGCAGCATGCTTTAATAAACAAATCCATATAATAGGAAATTAATAAATAAAAAATGGAAATTATATTTTGATTATGGAAATTAATTGTTATATTTGCGAAATAATTTACTTATATCAGAAATAATGGAACATTTTAATATTATACAAGCTTTATGTCGGTCTGCATTGGCAACTCCCAATAGTGCGGTTATACAACAAATAAATAGGCTTAAAGATGCATTAAAGAAAGATGGAAATGAAAAGGAAGCCAAGTCAATAGAATCTCTCCTTGCGTCATCAAAAAAATCTATAGAAATGACCCCTAGTCGAATTAAGCAATCATTTGCAATGAACAAAGGAGAAGTAATAACATCTAAGACTTCTATTCCTGTTGATAAAGAAACTTCTATCCCTATCGCAGAAGTGTTCTTTAATGAAGACTTGCCAGATGAAATTCCTCTTTTTGATGACAATATCAAAAATGCTATTCTTTCTATAATAAACGAATGGTCAAAATTTGATCAATTACTTGAGATTAATGCAGCCCCTGCAAGTTCTTGCTTGATTTATGGACTGCCAGGAACGGGAAAAACTCATTTAGCGAAGTGGATAGCTAAGCAAATAGGATTGCCTGTGGTTTTGGCTCGTTTAGAAGGGTTGATGTCCTCTTTTTTAGGAACTACAGCTAAAAATATAGGCAATTTGTTTTCATTCGCAAATAGATACAATTGTGTTCTTTTGCTTGATGAATTTGATGCAATTGCAAAATTACGGAATGATCCTCAAGAAGTAGGGGAAGTAAAAAGAGTTGTGAACACATTGCTCCAATGCTTAGATAGCAGAAAGGATTGTGGTTTTACAATTGGAGTTACAAACCATGAAGCATTATTAGATCCTGCAGTGTGGAGAAGATTTGACGTCCAAATAGAAATCCCTAAACCTTCACCGCAAATTATAATAGAGCTTGTTAAAAAATTTCTTTATCCGCTTAATTTTGGAGAAAATGAAATTAAACTTTTCGCTTGGTGTATAGAAGAAGCTTCTGGAGCAGATATAGAAATGCTAGCAAAATGGATAAAGAGAGCTTATGTTGTTGATAACAATATAACGGCATCAAATATTATTAAACAATTTACACTCTTAAATTCAGGACGCGTAACTGAAAAAAAGAAAAATGCTATATTAAAAAGTGACGAGGAATTTATTAATGCGCTTATTGAGGATGAAACATATACATTCAAGCAAGTTGATATAGCTCCAATGTTTGGAATGACCACATCTTCTTTGAGTAAACTAAAATCAAAAATGAAATAATTTAATATTTATATATTATGGGAAACAGTCCAATACAAGTGGTATTAAATACCAATAATTTTATAGAAGAAGTTGAAAATAAAGGAGGGGGACCATCCACAGATTTTTTTGCTGACAACGATGTTGCATTTATTGAACATAGAGAGCTGTTAACTCAGCAATTACGTGAAATAAAAAAACTGCAAATTGATAATGAATTTGCTCCTGTTTCTTATGCAAAAATCACTTTAAGACAATCTGCTCTGGCAAAAAGCCACTGTCCAACTCATGCTATTTTTAAGCCTGATATTACACCCATTGTGGGAGCTGGAGAGCTTGGGGAGTTATATGTAGAATTAACTCCAGAAAGTATTGAACGTGTTTCTTGCAAAATGGACAAAGCGGAAACAACTACAAATAAGAAAAATATAGATGGAAAAGATATCCCTTATCCAAGTCGAATACGTAGTGAAATAGGAGCAATTGATCATATCTCCCAACACACAAAAAGCGATAAAAGGAAGTTTTCAATAAAAGAAGCTATAGAATGGTTATCGGACTCACGTTCTGGAGGAGCATACATCGTTGAATTATTCGAAGATCCACCAGCTAAAAAAGACTGGGACACATTAAGTATACAAAAAAGACAATTATTCAGTACATTCATAAATGGACTTGAGAACTTTGGTTCTGGACTATACGCATTAAAAATTAAACAGGATAAAGGAGCAGCTGTTTTATATGGAATAAAGCTAGAAGAAGGTGGAATGCCTATAGTACAAATGGTTCCACTACAATCATCAGCTACAAAAAATATAAATCATAAGGCTGTTTGTTTGGATTATAAACAACACGAGAAACTATTAGATTTCTTGGATAGACATCCGTTAGTAAAAAGAATAACTTTGCCTCCTATTATAACTAGAGGTGGCAATAGTTCTATTAATTTAGGTTCTCCGGCAACAATACCAGCCATAGATCCAAAAGTGAATTACCCCAAATTATGTGTAGTAGATGGAGGCGTTTCAAATATATTGGGAAATTGGATTCAAGACAGATGGGGGTTAATTAGTCCAGAAGATAAAAATGAGCAACATGGGAGTTTTATAGCAGGATTGGCAGTATTAGGAGGAAGCCTAAATAGTGTTTGCAAAGAATTAGATGGATGTTACATTATTGATCTTGATATTCTTCCTTCTAAATTTTACGATTCTTACTATTCTAAGCCTTTAGAGTTTTTTAATGAATTAGAAATTGCCGTCCAAGAATTAAAAGCAAGAACAGGAGTACGTATATTTAATTTCAGCCTTAATGTTGAAGAACACGTAACATCAAGCGGGTATAGTATTCCAGCTCAAATCTTAGATAAAATTGCGGAAGACAATGATATTATTTTTATTATTTCGGCTGGTAACACTCATCCAGCACAGATGAGGAAAGAATGACCATCAGATCCTGTCGCTGCATTAAAAACTTTAGTGACAACAAGAAATGATGCACTTAAAGTTCCTGCTGAAAGTTGCCGCAATATAAGTGTATCAGCCTTAAATCCACCAGATATTGATGGTGTTGTTGCTTATGGGTTAAGTAATTATAGCTGTAAAGGCATTAGTTCTAGAACTGGGTTAAAACCGGACTTAGCTCATGTTGGAGGAAGTGGAACAAAAAATATCACAAAGGGTTATGGCCTTTTCTCAATAAATGAGAACGGACTAATTGAGGATGGCTGTGGAACTAGTTATGCAGCTCCAAATGTAGCAAAAACTATTGCAGCATTAGAAAATAAAATAGAAGGGGAAGTTTCTAGAGAAACTTTAATAGCTTTATCTATCCATTATGCTGTTATACCAGAACCTTTCAGACACAAGCAGTTAAGTAGTGTTGCAAAACATTTAGTTGGTTTTGGTATGCCGTTAAGCTCTTCAGAAATATTGAACGGTGGGGATAATGCTATTACTTTAGTTTTTGCAAATAGGATTACGACAGGTAGAAAACTTAGCTTTAACTTTACATGGCCATCATGTCTTGTAAAGAAAGGAAAGTGTACAGGCAAAGCCAGATTGACAATTGTTAGTACCCCTCCGCTTGATTATAAATTTGGAGCGGAATTTATACGTGTAAACATTGATGCAAGATTAAGACAGCTTCAAAGCAATGGTAAATATAAAGGACGGTTAGATGCTATTTATGCCCCCGAATCTGGAGAAGGTGGACTTTATGAAAAAGATCAAATTGAACATACATTCAAATGGAGTCCAATAAAGGTTTATGAAAAATACTTTTCAAAAGGAGTTGGTCCTTCTACGGAATGGAAACTTGATGTAGAATATTTAACTAGAGATGGAGAAAATATTCCTAGTGAAGGCATTCCATTTACGGCAATTCTAACAATTTCTGATCCAAAAGAAGAAGAACCTGTTTTTAATGATATGCGACACATCTTACAGTCAATTGGTGTCCACACTGTTGACATAAAAACAGCAGCAAGGATTGTATCTAGAGTATAATTTAAAACAAAATATATATGAGAAAAATTTATCATGTAACAAAAACAGAAAATGGTTGGCAAGGTAAACTGGAAAAAGGTCAAAGAGCATCTGTTGTTGGAAGCACTAAGGCAGAAGTCGTTCAAAAAACAATAGAAATTGCTAAACGACAACCCGAATCATCTATTAGAATTCATAAAACAGATGGTAAAATCCAAGAAGAAAGAACATATCCTAAAAAGTCAGATCCATATCCACCTAGAGGATAAAAAATTGATAATAAAGGAAGGAGAAAATTATCCTTCCTTTATTAAATATCGTAGCTCCGGGTCATTCTTGATACGGGTTATCTCGTCTTCGACAATCTGCCGGACTTCCTGACGGATGCGCTCGTAGTTGGCTTGTATCTCTTCCTGCATACGGTCGTTGCCGTCCTTGTCTGTAAAGTCGATAATCTGCGGCAGCTTCACGTAACGGGCAGTTTCCCGTTTCACCTTCTCGTTGTCCACCACGATTTCACAGTGGAAAATCTTCTGTTCTATCCGTTCATCGAAGTTGTCCGCCACCGCCCCCACGAACATGCCTTGCGTGAGGTTGGATATTTTGCTGGCAGGTATCAGGCTGTCCATCTGGGTGCTTATCGAGGTGGACTTCTCCCGCTGGTTGATTGTCATGCTCTGCCGTTTCTGCAACACCTTCCCGAAACGCTCCGACAGGATTTTTGCCGTTTCACCGACCACCTGACCGCTGAACACGTTGCCTACCGTATTTTGTATCACACGGCTTTCCTTGTCCCCGTAGTCACGAGTAAGCTGGCTGTAATCCTGAAAGCCAAGCAGAACCGCCACCTTGTTGCTTCGGGCGGTCGCAATCAGGTTGTCAAGACCACGGAAGTAGATAGTGGGCAACTCGTCTATAATCACCGAACTTTTAAGCTGACCTTTCTTGTTTATCAGCTTCACAATTCTACTGTTATACAATCCCAGTGCCGCCGAATAGATGTTCTGGCGGTCGGGATTATTGCCGACAACCAGTATTTTAGGCTCTTTCGGGTTGTTTATATCCAGCGAGAAATCATCACCCGTCATTACCCAGTAAAGTGCCGGGCTTATCATACGTGAAAGCGGTATTTTGGCACTCGCTATCTGCCCCTGCAACTGCTCTTGGGCATCTGATTCCCAAGCGTCCACGAACGGGGAAAGATAATTTTCCAGTTCGGGATAGCTGCGCAAAATCGTGAACACATCGGCGTATTTCTTGTTCAACAGTTCAATGGCATGGGGAAACGTGCAATACCTGCCGCCCTGATAGATGGTAGGCTCGGCACTCGGCGCCTTGCCGCATTTCTGCGGTAGGTTTCCGAGAGCCTGCCCCCGAACCGTGCTTACATGTCTCCATGTACACGGCTCTCCGTTATAATTCAACTTAGTGTTATACATTGCCATGTATTTTAGCATTACATTCTGGACAGACTGCCAATGTTTTACGGTGCATTTTGAGCATGATGCGTTCCCATTCGTTCTTGCCTGTCAAGTCTTTCAAGGCACGAACATGGTGCATCACCGTTTTGCCATGCGCTCCGCATACCTCGCACTGTTCCGCCTTTAGTCTCTCAACAAGGCTTGAGGCTGGCAGAAAATTGGTGTTTGGCATTATGTCGCATTTAGCATCACATTGAGCGTCTTTTCTCTTGAAACCCTCATTATATAACACACGGCATTTGCATTGCCCTTTTGCATCCGTGTAACTGATTACAAAGTCTTTGTCTTTCGAGTATTTCTTTTTAATCTTCCGTACACTGCTGCTTTGCTTTTTGGCGATGCTTTTGTACATACTGTATTCCATAATATAACCGAACCTTTTGCAAAGAGTAGATACATTGTTCGCTATCGAGTAATAATTGTAGAATCCTCTTATCTCCTTATTGAATTGGGCTACAATATCCTCCGGTTTGCAGTTCATCATATAACTGCGTGCCTTTGGCTTCCAATCCTCCTTGCCATTGGTTTGTATAACCCTCATGGCTTTGTAGTCAATCAACTTGTTCTTGACCACCTCTCTCGGGAGTAGAAGTACAACCTTGCGGTTGAACATTCTTTTGAGCACTCCATTCTTATCTCTCTTGGTGGCTTTGGAGTTGCGTACGGTTATTTCATATCCCAGAAATTTAGCTTTTTCTTGTGCTTGGGTTATAAGCGTTTTCTCTGCCGACAGTTCAAGTTTTAGCTTATCTTTCATGAATTGTGTGATATTCGCTTTGATTTGCCCACATTCTTCATGGCTGCCGACAACCCCAATCAAGAAATCGTCTGCGTATCTGACATATTTCAACCGTCTGTACTCTTCATCCATTTCCATGACACAAGGCATTTGTTGCATCTGTCGGTAATACCCTTTGATTTTATCAATAAGGTCTTTCCGTACCTTTGTATCGGTTTCGGATTTCAGTTTCTTTTCCAGCTTGTTCTTACGGTCTTTAATCCGACGGTAATCCTTATCCAATCTTCTGCTTGCGCCTTTATTGAAAGATTGGGCGTATTCCTCCATGTACTTGTCGAACTTGTCAAGGTAAATATTAGCCAGTATGGGACTAATGATGCCGCCTTGCGGAGTTCCACTGTACGTGTGTCTGTATTTCCAATTTTCAATATACCCAGCGTTCAGAAATTTACGGATGAGCCTTATGAACCTCTCGTCCGCTATGCGTTCTTCGAGTATGCCAATCAGAACGTTATGGTCTATGTTGTCGAAGAAGCCTTTTATGTCCCCCTCTATAAACCATTTTGTTCCGAGAAACGTATCTTGAATTTGGGTTAATGCAGTCTGGCAACTCCTACGTGGTCTGAATCCATGTGAGGTATTTTCAAAACTTCCCTCGTATATGGCTTCCAGTATCATGTGTACCACTTCCTGCACCAACTTGTCTTCAAAAGAAGGGATGCCCAACGGGCGTTTCTTTCCGTTCTTCTTAGGGATATAGACCCTTTTGGCTGGGTTGGGTTTGTAACTTTCGTCTCTAAGCTTGGAGATTAGATTTTCTATTCTCTGAATACTCATTTCGTCAACTGTCTTGCCGTCTGTCCCAGCGGTCATATTGCCCTGTTTGGCATAGATTCGCTGGTAGGCGGTATAGAACATCTGTTCATTGAATAGAATACGATACAACCGTTCGAACTTATAGCCCGATACATTGCTGTGTTTCACTAAGTTGTTCAATACATTCTTTGGATTTCTCATAATGTCTCTCACATTTTCCTTTGATTATATTGATTATATAACTGCTTCCCTTCGCCATGTGCAGGGCATTACCCTGCTCGGACTATTACGGAAGCTCCGTTGCCATGCCGAATATTCAAGAACGACTTCTATAGCCTTTCGGCGTTTCGGTTTAGGCAATCCCCATTTAGCGGGTGTAATAACAAGCATGACAGACTGTCGGATGCAACGTTCGTCCGTTAATCTGCTTATTGCAGACGTGTCGCAGTCAGTTCTTTGCCCCATACAACCTAAACACTTGCTGGGGTACATGCGATATGGCGTTGGTAACTGCCTTCCGCCACAGCCCTGGTATGTGCCACTGGATTGTTGTTCAACCAGTTCAGGCTTCATCCTCATGTCCGTCTTTCTGTCTTGCCATTCAGTCGCAGCGTGGCAGTTGGCTGACTTATGGCTTCTCCGACATGCTACACTCCCCCTCGGGTTTCCCTCTGGGATAAGTCGGATGACAGTAGGTCTTATTTTCATAGAACTCTAACCTAATCTATTGCTAAATAGATATTTATTACACCGCCTTATGGGCGCACCGCAAATACCAAATGATAGCCGCCAAAAGGATAATCGGGCTTTCCACGAAGAAGTCGCCCTGCTTGGTTATCCAACTGCGATTGAGGTTGAGCATTATCGTGTAGCTGGCTTCGTAAGCGTCCGCTATGTCCGACATGAAGCTGGCGTTTATCGGGTTGCATCGGTGGCTCTTGCGTGGGTCGTCAAAATTGATAATGTAAAACTTGGGCTTGACCTTATAGCCGTCCAAATGCGTGAGCAAATGATTATATGCTATTTCCGACAGGTCGGGAAACTTATAATCATAACAGTAGAGTGCAAAACCCTTCTCGATTTGCTGTTTTATGTAATTGTTTACTACCGCGTATGACTTTCCGCTTCCCGGCGTGCCCAGCACAAGGCTGGCACGGAACGGGTTCACCACATTTATCCAGCCGTTGTTCCATTTCTTCTTATAATAGAAACGTGTTGGCAGGTTTATCGAATACTCGTTCTCGATAAGCCGGGTTTCCTGCTGGAAACTCTCGTTCTCGGTGTTAAAGACATCATCCATAAGGTTGTTCTTCAACAGGCGGGACATCCATGTACCCGCCATGAGCAGGCATATATAGCCCGCAGACAGCATGGCGATGTAAAATGCTGTGTCCGCCGTATGCGGCAAGGGCAGTTCCAGCAGCCACCAGTTCAGGAAAAACAGGACGAAACCCACCGCAAGGCAGCAATGTATCTTCGTCCAAGTTATCTTCTCGTTCTTCACCCCCTTTGTCCCGATGCACGACAGGGCGAGAAACACCACCGCAAAAAGTTTCGTCCACAGCATGGACGAGAACAGCCCGGTGGTACGCTGGAAGTTCCACAAAATCTTGTCAATCACCTCAAAGGTTACTCCCCATCCTTTTAGGCTGGAGTAACAGAACCAGTACACGTTTATTCCCACGAATAAAATACTGATTGCCCGCATAAAGTCCATGACCCTTGCAAGCCCCCTCAAATCATCTTCCTGTTGCATAGTCGTATGTTTTTAAGTTATTCGATGCGTCTTGTGCGCTTCTTTTTCTTCTTTCTCTTTTGCCCGGCGGTGTCCTGCGGCGGTTCTTCTCCTATGGAAGATCCGCCGAACAACCCGCCCAGTCCGCTGACCGGAAGCCGTGCCGCCGTATGCGGCTGCTGCGTGAAGTCCTGCTCTTGTCCCCGCTGCGGAGCAACGCTTTCGGTCTGTCCCGTTTGGACATCCGAATACAGGTCATTGAACACGTTCGCCGAAAACTCCTTGCCCAAACGTGAACCGTTCAATACCACCCGGCTGTCGTGGTCGATGAACGTAACGCCATAGATGCGCCCACTGTCGTTCTGCCGGAACACCACGTCAATGCCCTGCCGTTTCAGTTCCTGTTCAAACTTTTGTCGGTTACGGGCGGTCTGCATGGCTGCGGCGACAATCTTCCGGGTACGCTCTTTCAGCTTCCCGTCCTTAATCGCCTTGCCAGACTTTTCCATCCTGCACAGCACCGCTTCGTAGCCCACCGACTTGCCGATGCGGGATGCCTTTACCGGGTTGCCCACCTTTTCGCCCTTATCGTCCGTGGCGGAATAGACAATGCCCTGATAGGGTCTGCCGTTTATCTCCCCCTTGACTTCCTCGGCGCACACGTTGCAGGTGGCAAGCAACGCCCTGTACTCCCCGAACGACTGGAAGCGGTAGCCGTAACAAGCCGCTTTCACGGTATTGCCAATCTGGTGCTTCACGTCCCCGGCTGCGTAATCGACCTTTTTAAGTTCGGGGCGTTCGGCACGCTCCTTTCTCTCCGCCGGATGCAGGTTGTATTTCCGTTCCAGTTCACGGGTAATCTGCTTGCTTCTCCGGTGCTCGAACCTGTCATTCAGCGGCTTGCCGTTTTCGTCCACCCGTAAGCCCACGATGTGGATATGGTGGCGGTCGATGTCCTCGTGTTTATAGACCAAATAAGGCTGGTCACCATAGCCCAACTTCCGCATATACTCCCGTGCGATGTCAGACAACTGCTGGTCTGAAAGCACGTCTTTCGGGTGCGGGTTTATGGAAATGTGCAATATCGGCTTCTTGGTGGACAAATGGACGGGCATCTGCATTTCAAAACTGCGCATACACCCGCCGATACTGGAATGCCCGTCCTCGTCCAACAGCATTTTATTGGAGAAAAGCACCTTTGCTTCCCCGTTGTCCACCTTTTCCTGATTGTATGCCAGTGCGCCGAACATGGAACTTCCTGTACTTATTTTGGCAACCATAGTTCCCTGCACTCGTTTGTCAGGTCGATAACCTGACGGTTCAACATAGCCAGTTCGGTAGTCGCTTTCTCCAGTTTATAGAGAAAAGCCAGTGCCTTTTTCTCCGAAAAGTTACTATTTAGAGCCTTTACCACTTGGTTGTAATTGACCGCTACCGCTCTGAATTGTGCATAAAATTCGGTCAGTCGGGCGCAATACTCGACCGCCGACTTGTCCACTTTCACCACCTGGAACGGCTCGCCGAAGATACGTGCGGCGATGAAACGGGACTTGCTCGAAACGCCCGACTGCTCCCACTGCGATAGGAAGCGGGCGTTCTCCCGGTCGTTCAGGTAAAGGACATGGCGATGTTTCGCCGGGTCTTGGAGGGCGGGGCGACCGCCCTTGCTGTTTTTCCTTGTTTCCATACTTTCTTGAATTAAAAAATCACGACTTCGGAGTGGTTTTTACCCCCGCAAGGGGCAAGGTGTTTTCAGGCACGGAAAACGGTTTCGTGTGCCACGAAACACACCTTGCTATTTTCTGGCGAAAATCGAAAATCCGTCCGGGACGGATTGGGGTCTGCATCAGGCGGCAAGCCCTGCCGTCCACCAGCACCGTTACACGTCTTTACCCCTTGCGGCTCGTTACTCCACTGCAAAGTAACGGTGATTTATAATGCTGTAAAATAGGCAGTTGGTGGACAAACCGGGACACGAAAGGACAAATCGGGACACATCTAAAAACGGACGTTTTTTCTCCTTTTATTTGCATAAGATTTCAAGATTGAAAGCAAGATTGAAAGACACATTTCAATCAGGCAAGAACGGTTGAAAGCAGGATTTCAAGAAAACGTGATTGCTGGATTTCAAGAAAGAATGAAAGCAGGAAAGCAGGAAAGCAAGATTGAAATAAAGCAGTCTTTCCATATTTCAAGCCTGCAATATGGAAAGCCCGAATGATTGGAAGCAATAAACAAATATATCAACCAATAATGAACGGAAGCAATATGGAAAACGAGAAAATACCCCTTTATGTCGCCTTTTCCACCCAAAAGGGCGGGGTCGGCAAAACCACCTTTACCGTGCTTGCGGCGAGTTACCTCTATTACCTCAAAGGCTACGATGTGGCGGTAGTCGATTGCGACTACCCGCAACATTCCATTGCCGGGATGCGCAAGCGGGATGCCGAACAGGTCGGGGCGGACGAGGATTACAAGCGCATGGCGTATGAACAGTTCACCCGTCTGGGGAAGAAAGCCTACCCGGTGCTGTGCAGTTCGCCCGAAAAGGCGATAGCCACGGCTGACGGATATACGGCAGAAGCCGGACACGTACCGGACATCGTGTTTTTTGACCTGCCGGGCACGGTGAACAGCGAGGGCGTGATAAACTCCCTTGCGGGCATGGACTATATCTTCACCCCGATTTCCGCCGATAAGGTGGTTCTTGAAAGCAGCCTGTCGTTTGCGGTGGCTATCCAAAAGCTGCTGGTGAGGAATGAAGCCTGCCGCCTTGCCGGGCTGTACCTCTTCTGGAACATGGTGGACGGTCGGGAGAAAACCGACCTCTATGCCGCCTATGACAAGACGATAAAGGAACTGGAACTGCCGCTGATGAAAACCTTTATCCCCGACACCAAACGCTACAAAAAAGAACTGGTGACGGACAGGAAGGCGGTGTTCCGCTCCACGCTCTTTCCCGCCAGCCGCCCACTGGTAAGGGGCAGCAACTTGGAAGAACTGATAACAGAAATGATGTATTACATTAAATTACAATGATATGGCAAAGCAAAACGGCACTCTGCCGAAAATAGACGAGGATTTCATGCGGGAACTTATCTCGCAGGGTGTCCCCACTAAGCAGGACAAGCAGCCGGAGGACATACCGAACCCCGGCGGCGAAACGGGCATCCCCCAAGAGGGACAACAGACGGAAACGGTACGGATGGAGAAACCGACACCCCGCAGGCGCAAGGGTTGCACGGGCGACTACCGGGAAACCTACTTCCAGAAAGTGGAACTGGCAGACCGACAACCCTTGTACGTGAGCCGAGCCACCCACGAGAAACTGATGCGTATCGTGACGGTGATAGGCGGGCGCAAGGTGACGGTAAGCAGCTACGTGGAAAATATTCTGCTGCGGCACTTCGAACAGTACCAAGACGAGATAAACGCCTTGTACGAAAGCCACTTCCAAAAGCCTGTATGACTATGGTAACCTATTGCATACTTACCGGGCTTCTGGTGTACTATATCGCCCTGTGGCTGTGGTATCGCCATGCGGACAACAGGCGTTTCGAAAAGGGAACAAATGATAAAACCGTTCCCGAAAGTCTGGCGGACGGCTACACGCTAATAGGCGAGAGCCGCTACAAGGGTGGACTAATCGGGACAGTGCAGGACAAATCGGGACACCTCCCGCAAGCGGCTGAAAATGATACTATTTTTGCGGCGCAAGCTGCCGGACAACCGGACGAAACACCCGACTACGGGGATGACGAACCCGATTACGAGGGCGAAGAAATATCCGGGTACATGGACGGGTACGATGATATGGGCAGGGCTGCGGGCGTGAGCTTTGAGGAACTGGGCGAAACGGTACGCACGGCGAACGCCGACAACTCCACCGAAGCGGAACAGCGGCAAGCCGCCGTGACGCTGGCACGGATTGAGGGGACGAACCTCTACGATGCGGTGGTGGAGAATATCAACGGCGGGCTGGCAAAGGTGGCGGAACTGCTGGGACGCAACGAAGCGGAACTGGCTGCGGCTGATCCCGCCGGAACTGGCAATACCAGCGGGGAATACGAAGCGTTCGACATGAACGAGTATCTGTAACATAACAAGTAACGATATGAAGCAACATGATTACGGTTGATTGGCAATACTGACAACAACAGACGGCATCCGTGCCGCAACCACTAAAATTTCAAATTATTCATCCGCCGTGCGGCAGCGGACTATCCACCCGCTGTCCCGGCATTAAAATCCAATTCGCAATGAAAAAGAAAATCTTTTTGTCGGCGGCTCTCCTTGCCGCTGTGGTAAGTGCCTACGCACAAGGTAACGGACAGGCAGGCATTACCGAAGCCACCAACATGATAACCAGCTACTTTGACCCCGGAACAAAGCTGGTGTACGCAATCGGGGCGGTCTGCGGCTTGATTGGCGGTGTAAAGGTGTATAACAAGTTCTCAAGCGGTGACCCCGATACCAGCAAGACCGCCGCAAGCTGGTTCGGGGCGTGCATCTTCCTGATTGTCGCCGCCACTATCCTGCGTTCGTTCTTCCTCTAAAACGGCGGCTATGTCTGAATATCCGGTAAACAGGGGTATCGGAAAACCGGTGGAGTTCAAGGGGCTGAAAAGCCAGTACCTTTTCATCTTTGCGGGTGGCCTGCTCGCCGTGTTCGTGGTGTTCATCGTCCTGTTCATGGCAGGTGTGAACCAGTGGCTATGTATCGGTTTCATCGTGTCGGCTTCGCTGTTGCTCGTATGGCAGACGTTCCGGCTCAACGCCAAGTACGGCACGCACGGACTGATGAAAGCTGCCGCCCGCAAAAGACATCCCCGCTTCATCATCAGCCGAAAGGCGATACCCAGATTATTTACCTATAAAAATAGAAAGGAAGAAAGACCATGAGGAATATGTTAAAGGCTACCACGCTGGAAAGGAAATTTCCCCTTTTGGCGGTGGAGAACGGCTGCATCATTTCAAAGGATGCCGACATAACGGTAGCTTTCCGGGTGGAACTGCCCGAACTGTTCACCGTCACCAGTGCCGAATATGAAGCCATACATTCGGCATGGTACAAGGCAATCAAGGTACTGCCCGACTATTCCATAGTACACAAGCAGGACTTCTTCATCACGGAGAACTACCAGCCTGACACCGGAAGGGACGAACTCAGTTTCCTGTCCCGGAGTTTTGAGCGGCACTTCAATGAACGCCCGTTCCTGAACCATTACTGTTACCTGTTCCTGACAAAGACGACAAGGGAGAGAAGCCGCCGACAGAGCGACTTCTCCACCCTCTGCCGGGGCAGGATTGTTCCGCAGGAGATAGCGGACAGGGAAACGGCTATGAAATTCATCGAAGCGGTCGGACAGTTTGAAAGGATCATGAACGACAGCGGGTTTGTCACGCTTACCCGGCTGGCGGCACCGGAAATCACCGGGCAGGACGGAAAGGCTGGCATCATCGAGAAATACTTCTCGCTCTCGCAGACAGATACCACCTGCCTGAAAGACATCGGGCTTTACCCGGAAGAAATGCGTGTCGGGGATGACATACTGTGCCTGCACACGCTTTCGGACGTGGAAGATTTGCCGGAAAAGGTCGGTACGGACACACGGTTTGAAAAGCTTTCCACCGACCGGAGCGACTGCCGCCTGTCATTCGCCGCCCCGGTGGGCGTGCTGCTGTCGTGCAACCACGTCTATAACCAATACATCTTCATAGACGACCATGCCGAAAACCTGAAAACGTTCGAGCAGACCGCCCGGAACATGCAGTCGCTTTCCCGCTACTCCCGTGCCAACCAGATAAACAAGGAATGGATAGACGAGTACCTGAACGAAGCGCACAGCAAGGGGCTTGTTTCCGTGCGCTGCCACTGCAACGTCATGGCTTGGAGCGATGACCGGGAGGAACTCAAACGCATACGCAACGATGTGGGAAGCCAGCTTGCCCTGATGGAATGCAAGCCACGCCACAACACGGTCGATACGCCCACGCTCTTTTGGGCGGGCATACCGGGCAACGAGGGGGACTTCCCGGCGGAAGAAAGTTTCTACACGTTCTTGGGGCAGGCTCTCTGCCTGTTCGTGGAAGAAACGAACTACAAGAGTTCGCTTTCGCCCTTCGGCATCAAAATGGTGGACAGGGTGAGCGGGCGACCGCTGCACATCGACATATCAGACCTGCCCATGAAGAAAGGTATCACGACCAACCGCAACAAGTTCATACTTGGGCCGAGCGGCAGCGGGAAGTCTTTCTTCACCAACCACATGGTACGCCAGTATTACGAGCAGGGGGCGCACGTGCTGCTGGTAGATACGGGCAACAGCTATTTGGGGCTGTGCCAGCTTATCCACAACCGCACGCACGGCGAGGACGGGATTTATTTCACCTACACCAACGAGAACCCGATAGCGTTCAACCCGTTCTATGTCGAGGACGGGGTATTCGACATCGAGAAGAAAGAGAGTATCAAGACCCTTATACTCACCCTGTGGAAGCGGGACGATGAAGCCCCGAAGCGGTCGGAAGAAGTGGCGTTGTCCAATGCGGTAAGTGCCTATATCGAACGCATCACGGGCGACAGGTCGGTAACACCCTGCTTCAACACGTTCTACGAGTTTGTCCGGGACGAATACCGCCGACAGCTTGAACAGAAGAATGTCAGGGAAAAGGACTTTGACATTGACGGCTTCCTGAACGTGCTTGAACCCTATTACAAGGGCGGCGAGTATGACTACCTGCTCAACTCCGACAAGGAACTGGACTTGCTGCACAAACGCTTTATTGTCTTCGAGCTGGACAATATCAAAGACCACAAAATACTGTTCCCGATAACGACCATCATCATCATGGAAGCCTTTATAAACAAGATGCGCAAATTGAAGGGAATAAGAAAATTAATCCTGATTGAAGAAGCGTGGAAAGCGATAGCGTCGGCGAACATGGCGGACTACATAAAATATTTGTACAAAACCGTCAGAAAGTATTTCGGGGAAGCGATTGTGGTAACGCAGGAAGTGGAGGATATTATTTCCTCGCCTATCGTGAAAGAGAGCATCATCAACAATTCGGACTGCAAGATTCTGTTAGATCAAAGGAAATATCTCAACAAGTTCGACAGCATACAGACCCTCTTGGGACTGACCGACAAGGAACGTTCGCAAATATTGTCCATCAATATGGCGAACCATCCCGGACGGAAGTATAAGGAAGTGTTCTTCTCGCTGGGCGGCACGCAGTCGGCGGTGTACGCAACGGAAGTTTCGCTGGAGGAATATTACACGTACACGACCGAAGAAAGCGAGAAAACGGAACTGTTCGCCCTTGCCGACAAGCTGGGCGGCAACCTTGAACTGGCTGTCAAACGGCTTGCGGAGAGCAAAAGAAATCCCGGATTATCAACCACCTAAAAATAAACGATATGAAATTAATGGACAACCTGATTTACACGCTGCTGTCCGCCTGCCTGCTGGCTGGCTGCAAGGACAGTGAAAGCAAGGAACTGGAAAGGATGCGGGGCGACTGGGTACACGTCAGGGGACACCCGGCTTTCACACTCACGGAAACGGACGGCAGATACACCGTCACCCGTAAAGCGAATGTCAGGGGCAGGGTATTGGAAACGACTTATCCGGTGACAGAGCAGAACGGCTGCCTGTTCATTGAAACAGGCTTCGGCATACAGTTCACCTACGACAAAAAGAACGACCGGATAACGCTCCTGCCCGGCGGCGAATACAGGCGTGTTACAAATCCTAAAAACAAAAAATGATGAAAAGAACGATTCTTCTTATGGCGGTATGCCTGTGCTTCATGGGCAGGGCATCCGCCCAGTGGGTGGTGTCAGACCCCGGCAACTTGGCTCAGGGCATCATCAACACCGCCAAACAGATTGTGGAAACGGCGGGAACGAAAGCCAACACCCTGAACGGCTTTCTGGAAACGCAGAAGATTTTCCAGCAGGGGAAAGCC
>NZ_JBBKBJ010000022.1:0-58423 GCF_037890145.1 Phocaeicola sp. HCN-6420 | reverse complement strand
TAGTGAGGATGGCACGCAGTATGTAATGACCGTGACGCAAAAAGCCAAGGAAGGCGGTGAGGAAATCAAAGAGGTGCGTTTTTCGAAATATACGGATGATGATAAGGTGGTGGTAAGCATTGACCTTACTGATACATCCGGCTCCATTCTTCCACCATCACAATATCTTGCTTTAGGAAGTGGATTTACAGTGAAATACTCGGTGGGTGTTGCTACTGCCGGAGGAAGTGATGTAGATGGTTACTCTGATCTGAAGGCAAGAGTGATTATAAAGAGAGGTTCTACTGTGCTTTCTGAATTTCAGAAAGCGGAATTTGTGGGAGTGGTAGCCGGACAAACTTATACTTTTGACGCTTCTCCTTATCTGAAAGATGCAACAGCCTATACAGTACAGGTAGAAGCGCAGGCTACCTATAACGGAGAAAGCCTTATGAAAACATCGGCGGCAAGGGTAACGATGGTGGCTATGGAATTAAGCACCACTTATTCGGTAGGTAACGGACTGGCTGACGGGGGATATAAAAATGATGTGAATATTCCTTTCACGGTTAAGGGTACTACCGGTGAGAAGAATATCCATTATCGCTTGAACGGAGGAGCACCTTATACGCTTGGTCTTTCTTCGGGTTCCGGTATTCAATCAAAGAATATAACCGTTCCTTTATCCGATATGGTAGAGGGGGTAAACGTAGTGGAAGCATACGCATTGCATGAAAATTCCGGTGTAATGAGTGAGGTGTATTACATTACGCTACTGAAAGCCGGGGATACGGTGAAAGAATATGTCGGAACAATGTTTGTCCATAAGGCGACAGGCTTTCAAAAGGAGTGGAAAAAACCGATATTGAACGCTGAACAGTTTACGGCATGGGACTTCACTTATGCAGCGTATGACCAAAAATCGAATACCGCTACGGTGAGGATAGAAAGCGGAAAAACGCTTGTTAAAGAGGATAGGTTGCCGAGGGGAGGGATAGGAAGCTATGGAAAGACAAATGTAAATGTTGAGCCTCAAAGTTATATACTATCTTGTGGAACTGCACAGGCAATACTGGATGTAAACACTTCATCCCACCCGGACATAGAAGCTATTCTGTCGCCCGATGCAGTATGCGCGTTTGATGCTTTCGGAAGAAGTAATACGGAAAATAATGCAGCTTCGTGGACGAGTGGCAGCAAGTATATGGAATTTGAGGAAGTGCTTTGGAGTGTAAATAATAATGGTGCAGGAAGCGGATGGTATAAGGATAGGCTTCTTTTAAGTAACGGTGCATCCATGACACTTACGGCCGATGGCGGTTATCATCCGTTCAACGAAGCTGATAAACCTATAGGCTACTCTATCCGTGAAGTTGGAATGACGATTGAAATCGAATACAGCACAGCTAACGTAACAGATACGAAAGCGGAGTTGATAACCTGTCTTGGCAAATTGAATAATGGAAACCGTTACGGTCTTGTAGTAACACCGGAAGAAGCCAAGTTCCTTACAGGTGTGGTAACCGAAGCAATGGATAGCGGTGAGATAATCCGTTACGAAGATAGTGTAGGTACAAAATTCGAGCCGGGTACGAATATAAAGATAACTTACGTGTTTTATCCGGATATAGAAGCTAACGAACAGAGAGGATTGATAGGTTTTTATGTGAATGGTGAGGAAAGTGCTGCATCGAAATGGTTGGATAAGGTGAATTTCGACATAACGGAACAATTACGTTTCAAATCGGACGGTGCAGACCTTTTTATCAAGAGTATCCGCATCTATGATAAGGCTTTGGCTTCGGATGAAGTCTTGAATAACTACATAGTAGACCGCAATCACTTGGAGGATACGGAGAACGAACAAGGGGTACGTTCGCTTGACGAGGATAATAGGGTGTTAAGTGAGGGTGATACCGTGAGCATGGATAAACTTATGGGAATGATGGCGAAACGCAAGAATTCGATACTGATGCTTATAGGCACAGGTAGCGTAGGAAGCGAGGTACCGAGCGAAAGCGATACGCTTAATGTTATGGATGCGTTGGCGCAGTTAAATAATAAGAAAGCGAATAAATTGGTGAGAGAAATTCGTTTCTATAATGGTGAGGATAGAAATTTGGATTTTATCCTGAAGAATGCTTATGCAAGAATACAGGGAACGTCATCCGTGAACTATGCGAGGAAGAATCTTCGTTTCTACTTCCAGAAAACAGCACCGGGTGAGACTGTAAGTTTGAGCTATGGTGAGATAGATGGAAACGGTAACCAAAGCAATCCTATAACCACTGAGGGCAAAAAGAATCTTTTCAAACTGCGTAAAAATTCTATCGGTGCGAAACTGGCGTGCCCGAAGTGCGATTTCTCCGATTCGTCCATGACTACCAACACTGGTGGTGCTAAATTCATACATGACGGACTAAAGGAAATGGGGCTTCTTACTCCTGCACAGAGGTATGCACAAGATCACGGAATTACGGACGACATCCGCTCGGCTATAGACGGTATGCCGTGCGACCTCTTTGTTGCGAAATCTGTGGATGATGATTTGACCTATTACGGGCAGTACAACACCAACAATGAGAAGAGCGATAGTTATCCGATATTCGGGCAGGACAAGACCATAGGCGAGGAAACATGGGGAGAGGGCGACACACTGAATTATCTCGAAGCCGATGAAGAGGGGCATAAGCAGTACCTTCCAATCTGCTTTGAAACATTGAACAACTCCAACCCCTGTTGCCTGTTCCAGTGGCTGCCGAGTACGGAAGCCGACCATGCAGACTTTATGGACAACAACTTCGATGGAGGACTGGAGTTTAACCACCCGAAAGACACTTTTTGGTCGGATGGAGGAGGTGATGAGGCCGAAGAACCCAATTTGAAAGACCACCTCGGCACCGGCGACAAGTACGACAAGATGTACAAGGCTGTCGATCGTATGATGGGCTTCGTTTATCGTTGTATGAAGGAAACAGAAGCAGGAAAGAATCTCACATATAACAAGGAAACACATTTGTTTGAAAGCGTGGATTATGAGGATGCAAATGGTAAATTTCCTAAAGCCAAGTGGGCAAGTGGCACTTTCAAGAAAGAAGCGCACAAGTATTTCAACCTGCCATATCTGATAGCTTACTATCTGTACGTGGATTTTAATCTTGGTGTGGACCAATTGGCGAAGAATATGTTGATAAGGACATGGGATGGTGTGATATGGTACACCACTTACTATGACGGTGACTGCCAGCTCGGAAGTGATAACAAGTCGTTCCTTACAGGAAGGTACGATGATAACCGCCAGACCAAACGTGATGGGGCGTATGTGATGCAGGGGCATAACTCTTGGTTATGGAATCTGATACTTGCGAATTTCTCTGAAATGATGACTGAAATAATGGTTAACGGCTATAATGGCGGTACTTCGTTTATGTCAGCTTTCAGCATTCAAAAGGCTTTAGACCATTTTGATACGGAGCAGATGAAAAAGTGGTGTTCAAGGTTGTATAACAAATCGGGTATTTTCAAATATATCTATCCGTTTTTGAATGAAATGCCGGTGGGTTCTGACGGAGCGAAACAGACCTATCCTCAGATTTATGGTTTGAAAGGGTCATTGAAGGCTCATAGAGGGTATTTTATAAAAAGAAGATATGACCTTAAGCAAGTGGAGTATGGTTATGTTTCCACTCTTGGAGCACAGTTTTACCAATCCACTGCATCGTTGGATGCCGGTTATATATTGAAGCCCATGCAGTTCGCTTTAACCATTCCCTATCGTGTACAACTATCAACATCAAATGGTGTTCAGGCTGATAGCGGTGTGGTGGAAGCCGATACACTTCATACATTGCAGTTAAAAGGAATGTTCGGGGAGAATGACCCGCTGAAGATTATCGGTGCGGCCAAAATCAAGGAATTGGTATGGCATGAGGATGCCTTTGCTATTGGCTTTAACTTTGGTCTGTTCACTTCATTGGTTAAGCTTGACATGAGCGTAGAAAAGCCGGGTGGTTATCGTAATGGTTCGTTTATGTCTTCCACAAACGCTTTATTGCTACTGGAAGAACTTAATATGCGTAATAATCTATTGGCCCGCAATGGCGACAACGGCAATGTTACCACTTTAGATTTGAGCTGGCAGGCTCGATTAAAAAGTCTGGATGTACAAGGAACAGGAATAACTCGCCTGCGTCTTGCTACGGGTGCACCGATTGTACGGTTATGTTTGCCGAATACATTGGAAGAATTATTCCTGGAGTATTTGACAAAACTTCCCGAAAGCGGACTCATTTTGGAAGGTATTAATAATATTACGGGGTATCGCTTTGTGGGTTGTCCCGGTATTGATGGTTTTTCTTTGCTCGAAAAACTTCATGCGGCCAAAAAAGCAGGTACGGGAAAGCTGGAACGTTTCAGTATTGACATAGACCGTGAAGATGATGGCTCATTGCTTGAAAAATATTACGAATATGGTACGTACACCTCTACAGGGGCGATTGATAACCGCCATTCCGGACTTCGTGGCACAATACGGCTAATGAAGTACATGGAGGATGAGGAAGCGGAAAAATATCGTGAGAAATATCCTGAATTGAATATTATACAGCCTTCTTATAGTGTCATAGAGTTTGATAATAGTGTATCCGATGATGCTAACATATCAAATCTTGACAATAAGACTGGTTATAAATATGGCAATACATACGTAATGAGTGCCCATGTAGCAGCTATTTTTAAGAATCGATTCCGTGTACTTGCCAAAGTTACAAAGATGCCTACCAGTCGCAAGGAGATTATTGCCGGCCAAGAAGTGGAAGTTAATAATCCCGATGGTGAAATGACTTATTATCCGCTACATGAAAGCAGTTCTAACTTTTATGCTGATGCTGAAAATATTAATGATTGTACGGTTGCTAAGTTGAATGGTAATGAAGGTGAATGGATGATGTATGAGCCTTTCTTCTGGAGTAAAGGGGTAAATGATTATCTGAATAACAGGCATTATAGCTGCTACAGTTCAAATGGGCCGGATAATATGCCGCCGATTCCTGCAGCTACAGTATTGACATTGGATGATATAAAAGGTACACAAGGCGGTTTCTTAGCAGAACGTAAAATCTTGAGCGGCAAACCAACATTAAAGGATTCTTATAGTAGTGATAAGACTTATTCTGTTTGTAAGGTTGATGTTGCTGGATATAAGCGTGTGCGTTTTCCAAGTGTTCCCGGTACTAACCTTGTTGGTAGTGTGTTTGTTGATGTTTCCGGCAATGTGGTGAAAACTATAGTTATTCCTACTATCGGCTTGAATTTTGAAGCGGGTATGTATCTGATTACCGAGATTCCAAGTAACGCTGTTGCTTTGCATTTTTCTATTTTGAATACGGCAGAGTTTGACAAGGTGGTCCTTTCAAACTCCGACAAGATAGAGGACATGGAGCCTGATTGGGTCGCTAACGATGAGCATCTGTGTGCCGTTGTTGGCAGTTCGGTTGTTGGTAGTAAGTTGCGTGCTTGTATTACTGGAGGCTCTACGGCTGCTGCTATGACATGGTCTGATTTTCATTACTACAGCCAGCAAAGAGGAATGCAACAGATAGATGCTTTGATGCACTCACGTATTGCTAATCTGTTCTATGCAAGATACGGACGTCGGGACAGTCAGGAACAATGCGGAGCTGGGCAGCATAATAATAATCGTATTACGGGTGGTACAGCCGGTTATGGAATGCAGGATACTATCGGTTATGATGCAGCCTACGCCATAAATAACAAAGTAACAAATTCGCTTATCGACGGTCTTGTTCACCAATATGCGTGGTATGTGAGTCAAGATGAGTACGGTGCGCCTATGGTTACTCAAGTAAATAATACATGCTGTATCGGTTACGAGGATATCTACGGGAACAAGTACGATATGATGGACGGTGTGGACTTGCCGAATGATAGCGGTAATCAGGGGAAATGGCGTATTTGGATGCCTGACGGTACTACCCGTATGGTGAAAGGTAAGACATCAAGCGACCAGTGGATAACAGGTGTTGCCCATGGTAAATACATGGATATCGTACCGGTAGGAACAGCTAACGGTTCGTCCAGTACCTATTATTGCGATAAGTATTATGTATCTACTGCAGCCAGCCGTGTGGTTTGTCGTGGGTGCTACTATGCGAATGCGAATGGTGGTGTGTCGTATGCGTATACGAGTTACGATGCGTCGAGTTCGCATACGTATGTCGGTTCCCGTCTGGAAATCTAATAAATCGGCGTACAGCACGGGGACGTGTCCCCAAGGCGGAGCCGAGGGAAACAAGCCGCAGCAATAGCACCTTTAAAGGTGGAAAGCTGAAAAATCACGCGTCGGGTGGAGTTTGGTAGGCTGTTATCAGTTCGAAGAAGTCAGACCCGGGGAAAGGAAGGCCCTTATCTTCCATGTTTATTAACCAATAGCTGAATTTGTATGCGCAGGGAAGGATATATCATCGAGGAAATTATCGAATACTCCAATATGTCGGAGGCATTCGATACAGTACTGCGTGGTACAAATCGTAAAAGGTCAAAGCAAGGACGATATTTACTCGCTCATAGGGAGGAAATCATCATTGAACTTACGACTGCTATTGCGGATGGTTCATTCCAGCTTGGCGGTTACCATGAAAGAGAGATTGAGGAGTACGGTAAGAAACGTACTTTACAGATACTTTCTATGAAAGACCGTATTGCTGTGTTTGCTGTAATGAATGTTGTAGACCGTCATTTGCAGAAACGCTATATTCGGACAACCGGAGCAAGTATCAAAAGGCGTGGCACACATGACCTGATGAATCGCATACGTACTGATCTGCAAAAAGACCCGGAAGGCACGTTATATGCTTACAAGTTCGACATCTGCAGGTTTTATGATAACGTGCGGCAGGATTTTGTGATGTGGTGCTTCCGCAGGGTGTTCAAGGATGAAAGGCTATTGGTTTTACTGGAACGGTTTGTTAAGCTGCTGCCGGAAGGTATCAGTTTCGGACTGCGCAGTTCGCAGGGGGCGGGAAACTTGCTCCTGTCTGTTTTTTTAGACCATTATTTGAAAGACAAGTACGGTATCCGATATTACTATCGCTATTGTGATGACGGATTGGTGCTCGGTAAAACGAAAGCGGAATTGTGGAAGATTCGTGATGTTATTCATGAGCAAATGAAGAAAATAGATTTGGAGATCAAGCCTAATGAACGGGTATTTCCGGTAGAGGAAGGCATTGATTTTCTTGGCTATGTTATTCGCCCTAACTATGTAGGATTGAGGAAACGTATCAAACAGAAGTTTGCTCGGAAGATGCACGAGGTAAAAAGTAGAAAAAGGAGGCGGGAACTGATTGCCAGTTTCTACGGCATGACGAAACACGCTGATTGTAATAATTTGTTTAAAAAATTAACAGGCAAAAAAATGAAATCATTTAAAGATTTAAATGTCGCTTACAAGCCGGAAGACGGTAAGAAGCGATTTTCGGGTACGGTGGTAAGTATCCGTGAGTTGGTAAACCTTCCTATCATAGTCAAGGATTTTGAGATGGGAATAAAGACTGAACAAGGCGAGGACCGTTGTATTGTGGCCATAGAGCAGAACGGCGAACCCAAGAAGTTCTTTACCAACAGTGAGGAAATGAAGAATATCCTCAAACAGATTGAAGAAATTCCTGACGGTTTTCCGTTTGAGACCACCATTAAGACGGAAACTTTCGGGAAAGGTAGAACCAAGTATGTATTCAGTTAAGATGAAAAGAGTAGAAGGTACAGCCGATGTGAAACTGATAGAATGCGTCAGTCCGGCAAAGAATAAATGGCGTATCCGTTGGGATATCCAAGAACATGAAGACGGTTCCGCCGACTATATGGAAGCGGAGTTTCTGAATGGCAGACCGTCAGATGAAGTAGTTAAGGCTTTGATTATGGATTGGTATAACCAGAAGGTGGACGAAACTATTTTGAAAGGATTTTCATACGAGGGTGTGCAGGTATGGCTTTCAAGAGAAAATCAGTTCAACTACAAAGCTGCATACGATTTGGCCGTACAGACAAATGGTGCAACCCTTCCGGTTGTATTCAAGTTTGGTACGGATGAAACGCCCGTTTATCGGGAGTTCTCGGCATTGGAGGAGTTGACAGACTTCTATACAAAAGTCATGTTACATATCCAAAAAACGCTTGCTGACGGTTGGAAAAAGAAAGATACGTTCAGTCTGAATAAATATCAAGTTGAATAGTATGTGAATATTCCTTTTTGGGGGGAAGGAAAGAAAAAAGCCCCCGGCCTGTTAAAAATCATCTCACCTACTTTTAACTAAAAACGCTCGTAGCGCACGACCGGGGGCAGATACCCTCGTTCGCACTACGAGCTTTATTTTTAGTTGCTGCGCAAATAATGCGCATTAGTAAGTGAGATGTTGCAAAGATAATCATTAAAAGTTAAAGCAGTCGAATTCCGGCTGCTTTTTTTATGCTTCAATTTCTCTCTTGGCTTATATTTTAGGAGAAAAGAGTTTATGAAAGCGAGTAATGATTTGGTAGAAAAGTATGGCTGGGATAAAATTATTCACGGCTTGGTTGGTCTCTTGATTGTGGCTATTTGTGTGTTGGTTGCTGTATTCTTGTTTGGAAATAAGTTTGTTCCGGTATTGGCTGGTGCTGTTATTGGTACAGGATGCGCTTACATTGTAGCAAAATGGAAAGAAGCGCAGGATGATATTCCTGATGAGAAAGATGTTAAGGCAACTTTACGTGGCGCTTATTTAGCAGACCTTGTTATTGGTGTTGCTTATGTTTTTTCATGGATAATTAATACTGTATTCTAATGGTCGAAGTGATTGAACAGATAGGTGGGATAAAGTTTGCAGACTTACGCTTGTATGCAATCGTATTGTTTACATGCTGTATCTTTATTGTCGTTTCTTCATTCGTGGATATGTGGAGTGGCATTGATGCGGCAAGAGTAAATAAAGAAAAAATTGATAGTAAGGGGTTAAGGAGAACTGTAGCTAAAGTGGTTGATTATTTCCGTGTATTGATATTCGGTACAATGGTCGATGTCTTAGGACTGTTCATTTCTTGGTATGTAGCTCCTTATTGTATGATTTTGATAACAATGGGTATTATCTGCATAGAAGGTCGCTCGGTATTGGAAAATAGCCGCAAAAAGAAGTCTCATGCTGCCGATGTAGCTGATATGGCACAAAAGATAGTAAAATGTATTAGCAGTAAGGATGCAGAAGATTTAATTGAACAGATTAAAACTAAAGTTGAAAGAAAATGAAAGTACTAATTGATAACGGCCACGGTGAGAATACAAAGGGCAAGCGCTCTCCTGATGGAAAATTGCGGGAATATGCTTGGACTCGTGAAATCGCAGATATGCTTGTTCTGGAATTAGGCAAAATGGGTATTGATGCTGAAAGGGTTGTAAAGGAGACAATAGATGTTCCACTATCAGAGCGATGCCGGCGTGTGAATGAGATTTGTGGCAGATTGGGTACATCTAATGTAATCTTGATTTCCATTCATTGTAATGCTGCAGGTTCTGGAATAGATTGGATGCAAGCAAGAGGCTGGTCTGCTTACACGAGCAAGGGAAGCACAAAAGCCGATGTATTGGCATCATGTCTGTACGCATCGGCTGCTGAATGCTTTCCGGCCGGGATAAAAATACGCAGCGATTGGTCGGATAAAGATCCTGACTGGGAAGAAAACTTCTACATCTTGCAGAAAACGAAATGTCCGGCAGTTCTTACCGAAAACTTTTTTCAGGATAATAAGGAAGATGTTGAATTCTTACTTTCCGCTGATGGGAAAGCGCGAATTGTAAAGGCTCATGCCATTGGAATAGCTAATTATCTTAAGGTCTAAGATTATATGAAAAAATGGTTGTTTATAGGTTTAGTAGCACTGGTATCTGTTACTATTGGCTTGATTAAATCTAATCGAAAGCTGCAAAAGGAATGTGAGCGTCAATCCGGTAATATTGCAATCTTAATGAAAGACATAAAGTCCTATAAAATTCGGGATAGTTTAAATGCAGTTTCTGTGTCGGCATTGAACTTGACTATTGATGAGCTGAAAGAGTATCGTGCCGATGATGCTCAAACAATAAAAGAACTCGGCATTAAAAACAAGCATCTTGAGGCTTTGGTTAAAACCGGGATTCATTCAACAGAAACAATCTATGCAGACCGTTGGCATCCACTTCCGGACAGACCGGATTGTTTAGAGGTTAATAGCAAATGGTCTCATGTGATAGCCTGTTTCAAGGATTCTACGGTTTATTATAATATTCGTGATAGTTTGGCGGCTGTTGTTCATCGAATACCAAAACGAAAATTCTTGTGGTGGAGTTGGGGCACAAAGGGGTATAAACTGGAATTGGTTAATTTTAATCCCAACACAAAGATTGATTACAATGAATTTATAAAAGTCTCAAAATAGCAGTGAGGGGGTGTCGTGAATAGCGACCCCCTCATCTTTATAGCAGATACTCCTTTAGTGCGTCAATGCCTTGTTTGACACTGCGGGCAATAACATACTTATTTCGGCAGTTTTCCGCTTGCCTCTGAAATTCTTTTTGTTCTTCCGATTGGATGCCTTTCTTTGTCTTAAACTCTATACATAGCGAAGCGTAGCCTTTCTTTGGGATTAGTAGGATAACATCGGATACGCCGGAAGTTACACCTTGCCGTTTGAGATTAGCGGCTTCCCTTATATGGCGGCTTCCACCATTCGGAACAGCGAAGAGAAGCTTATTGGGTAACTTTGGGAATATCTTTTCCACTTCTTCAAAGAACTTGCATTGCATACGTTCTTCCTCGTTGTTTTTCTTCCTTTTTCTTTTGGATGGATTCTTTTGCTCAGCATAGCAGTTGTAGCAGATATAGCCTGCATCAGTCTTAATGACTGATACAGTTTCTTTTCCGCATACAATACATTTTTCTTTAGTCATTTTTGCTATAAGGTGTCTTAGGTTTGATTCCATATTTTTGCAGTAACCGTTTACTTAAATATATAATGGACAGATTTATTGCATTACAATTACAAGGTTGCTCCCATTAGGCATACGGAATGCTTTATTAAATAGTTTCTGGCATCGTTTGGGTGGATTGATGTATGGTTGGTGCATTTCATTGAAAAGCGTACAAATTCCTCGACCTTTATTTGTGCAAAGATGTGTTGAACCACTAAAGAAGAAAGGGCATGAGCCGCAACTACCGGGTTTGTCATAGAATTTTCTATCATTGATTATTACCATTTATTAATCCTCCAATAACTCACGATTATCATATTGATTACCAATAATCTCGCCGTTTAACACCCCTTCAATATGATAAAATTCTCCTTTTTTGAATCTACCTTTGTCGTGAAGAATGCAAAGTATAGAATGATTATATTCATCTGTATCTATTACAGCTAGTAGTTCATAATCTGTTTTAACATAACCAGAACCGATAATATTTAAGACTTTTGGGGTGAATCTTACAATATCACCAATATAGGCCTCTTTCCCATTCTTATCACGCAAGCCTATGTATTGCCCAACAGTTTCAGACTGAACAAAAAAAGTACCTATCGTCCCGTAAGTCGTATGGATTGCTGGACATTTAGTCATTTTCCCTTTAGGTGTAAGGCTTGTTATCAAATCGCCATCTATCCATAGCCCATTATTAAAGCATTTTCCTCTGAATTTTATTTCATGTTTCATACTCAATCCTCCACTTTTTCAAAGTACACATCTTGTTTATCTTGTCTTTCAAACTTGTTGACTTCAAGTATCTCATTGAAAGACGGGATGGGCATCCAGGCTACAACATTATAGGTTTGCAATCCATACAAGAAGGAATTAGCATCTTTTGCGTAGTCTTTTTCTGTCCTATGAGATATATATACTTGTTTCCCATTATAAACTATTACTTTTTGGTTTAAAGAAGGCAGTTTATCTTCAACGCTTATCCAAGGAGATTGCTTTGCCTGCCATTCTGCACCACATTGAAAATCTTCCATACAATCAGATTTCCGACTAACATAGTTATCTGGATCAACCTCCTTTAAAACCTCTTTTCTAAACTTTGTTTTATTAGTAGCATAGTCGTATGCTGCTTCTTCTAATGTCTGTTTCATAACTGTCCCGTTTTTAATTAATCTTCTTTATTTTCTAAGTCTCTGTATGCCACGCAATAGTCAAGTAAGTTTAAATCTGGTTCATTCATCAAACATTCGTTCAATCGGGCGCAGTTCATACAACACCATTCGTCAGATAATCTCCCCATAGTTTTTTAGCTAATTCGTAATTCTTTTGTGCTTCATTAACAGCTTTCTTGGCATAAGTGAGAGTATAAGCGTGTTCACGTGGATATTTGCCAGACTTAACACCCTCATGATATTCTTTCGCTTTCTCTAACTTGTGTTCGTAGAAATCGATACTTTCCGGCATAGAAAGATTGATAGTGTTTGCCTTTTCTTCCCAATATTTGGCAATTCTTTCGTGTTCGGCAGCCTTGTCGCTAAATTCAACACTTTTTCCCATATTGTTCCAAGCATCATCAATCGCTTTTCGATGCCGTTTCTCGCTATGATGTCCGACTTTGATTGGCTCTCCAAGAGAAAGAAAATCTTTGTCTTTGTTCGAGCGGTTGAAATATTCGTTACTTTTTTGTCCGGCAGACTGGGCCCAACCATGGCGGCGCTCGGCTCTTTGCTTGGCCCATTCCTGCACATTAAATCCGTCAGCTCTGACGATGGAGTAATAATAAAAGCCTTCACGTTCATAGATGAGATTGAATACAATACATTCATTCTCTTTGCCATATTTGGTTGTAACTTCAATAACTTCTCCTTTTTCGTGTTTTTCACTGCATTTTGCGAGAAAAACATTGGGTACATATTTGCTATACGTATTCATATCAATATAATTATCGGTTAAAAACTTCTTTGTGTACTTGGTTTATAGTGCCATTGATTATCAAAGAACCCTTAGCGGCACGGATTTTATTACCTTTTTCTTGAACCTGATAGCCGGCTTTTTTCAGCCGGTCTATTTTTTGTTGTGGTGTTATTTTAGAAACCTTCATCATCATAATCTGTGCTGAAAATATTAGCTACCATATCAACGATATTTTCCTCTATATCTTCCGTGGAACCGGTAACATCTTTGGCAATGGCTTTCTTATTTTGAATGATACGGTAAACCTTCTCGTCAATGGTACGTCGTCCGAGGAAATAGTAACAGGTTACAGAATCCTTTTGCCCTATACGATGCGCACGGTCTTCGCATTGGCAACAATCGGCATAAGTCCAGGGGAATTCAACAAAGGCAACATTGCTTGATGCTGTTAGGGTAAGTCCGACTCCTGCAGCTTTAATGGAACAGATGATAATATCCGTTTTGGGATTGTTTTGAAAAGAATCCACTGCTCTTTGTTTCTCATCTTGTGAGTCCCTTCCAGTTACAGATACAGCCGTAGGAAAATAGCTTTTCAGTTGATCTACCACTTCGTGAAGTGAGCAAAAGAGGATGATTTTCTTTCCATTCTCACGAAAGTCTTTTACGAACTCAATTACATCACGTACTTTCCCTCTGGCTGATATTTGGCGGAGGATATTAATACGTACCATGACTTCACCTCGTAATGCTTTCTCTATCTTTTCATCATCCGCTTCTTTGTATTTTTGTAGGTACATGATAAGATCACGCTCTGCGTCGATATACTCCTTGCGGTTAGTTATCTCACAAGTATTTACTTGTCGTATTTTATCGGGAAGGTCTGTCAGCACCAATGACTTTTCACGCCGGAACATACATTTAGTCCATAGCATATAGTTAAGTTCTTTCAGGTTTGATGCTTCATTTTGGCCGGAACAATATCTATTGACGAATGTCTTATATCCTCCAAAATCTTCCATTCTGGAAAGGATAGATAACTGCGGAATTAAATCTTTAGGCTTATTGACAACCGGAGTTCCGGTAAGTTCAATGACCCATTCCTTACCATTGCATATACCTTTACAGAATTTAGCCTGCTGAGTGGATGATGATTTGCAACGGTGGCTTTCATCAATGATTACAGATTTGAAAAGTTGGATGCTGTTTCTAAATTCCACATCTCTTAAAGTCCAACCAGATTCTTTTTTGATACGTTGTACAAAGTATTTTTTAAGCGATTCATAATTAACGATGAATACCTGATACATGCCAGTCTGATAAAAGAAAGTCCATGTATCTCGTACTTTATCCGTCAGTACCATTGCCTTTTTATCTGTGAACTTATGCCATTCTCTTTCCCAATTAACCTTTAAGGCAGAAGGACAAATAACCAAACAAGGAAAGGCATTCCCAAGATTAATGGTTGCAATGCTTTGCAGTGTCTTTCCAAGGCCCGGCTCGTCGCAATTCATGAATCGTTTGAGCTGTAATCCTCTTGCAATTCCTTTTAATTGATAGGGATATGGGTTTACTTTTAGTAAGTGGGGAATATCAAGCTCCGGCAGCTCCGGTATATTGTACGCAACTTCTTCCTCTTCTTCTTGTTTCTGTTGTCCTGTAACCCATTGGATATTTTCAAATGGTCTGATTTGATAGACCATTTTTTCAAGTTCGACACGACTGGAAACAGGAATAAGCCATTTCTTTCTGCTTCCGTCATATCTCTTGCCTGTGATTTGACGTATTCTGTCAACAATAGTGGGCTTGTACTTGAAAGTAACTTCAAAAACGTTTCCTTTTAATTCTATAATCATGACTTGTAATTTAGAGTTTTATGGGGCTGACAAAAATCAGCCCCGAATTTGATTAAGCGGCAGGAGCTATGGTTTTGGTCTTTCTGCCTTTTCTTTTAGGCTTTTCTTCTTCTGCAGGAAGTTCTTCTGCATCGGTAACAGCTTCATCGGGGATATCGCTATCAAAGTCTAACCGCTCTTGCTTAATGCCCCATTTCTCTTCAAAGAGATATGCTTCCACTTCCGCATCGCAAGCTGCTGCATCTATTTGTAGTTCTTCTGAAAATTTATATTCTTCGTCTCCGAATGGAGTAAAGATTTTCAAATCCACAATTTTACCGGATTGTAGTAATTTGCCTCCCATTATGGTTATACCCGGTACTCCATCGTTGCTATCATTGGCATATCCGGTAATGAAGTAGTTATTCAGAGTTTCATCAAAGCCCGGTGATGTAAAACTTGACTTGTAGATTTTCTCCGCTTCGGGTTGCTCGCATAATACCACAAGATGCAGTTTCAAGTGATTAAAAATCTCCTTCAGTTCGGAATGTACGATTTGGTCGCAATTCTTGGTAACCTTGTTTGTGTAGTTGGCTTCTGTGAATCGCTCGTTGTACACAACATTTAATCTGTCTTTTTTAATGACAGCCTGCTTGATGTCAATTTTTGCAGTTTCCATTGTTCTCTTTTTTAGGCTCATCCTTTGATGTAAGAATAAGCATGTTAATAAATAGATATATGATTATACCGGCTCCCATGATGAATGGGAATCCAGTAATGTTTTCGTCTAATCCCATTAGGATAATGGCTATAAGAAGCCAAAGCAAGTATTTGGGTGCTTCTTGGTCGTTTAGCATTTTTGTCTGTTGTTATTGTTGTACATACCAGCCATTTTCATTTCTTCTTTGGCTTTGCTTATTACTGTCACGCACCATGATAGCTGATGTGTTGCGGTTCGATTGCACCGTTCACACCAATCGACCAAATATCGTTCTTCCCTGCAAAGGGAGTTTACTAAAGCGTTTATTGCCGTAGCTGTAGCCTTGGCATTTTTGGCTGTTTCGGCAAGTGTTTTCATTGTTTCGGAATTCATGGCTTCGTTAAGCCAATATTTAGCATCAGCTAATAACTTGCCTGAACGGGCGACATATACAGCCAAGTCATTTCCGCGCAATACGGCTTCTTCTGCATTTTCGCTCATTGTTATATTGAGGAATGAGTCAATATCTGTAAGTTCCTTGCAGATTTGTTCTTTGGGTGTGATAAGTATGTTCATATCGTTTTCGATTAAAATATATCAAGAAAAGAGCATCCACCATTTAAAAGCCAATTCATCATATTTCTCTTTTCCACGTTTATAGGTATCATCGTCTCGTCTAATGAATGCTTTGAATATTTTCAGGTTCTTCTTGCTGATGGCATAGATAAAGTCCTGTTGACTTCCTGCTATATCCATATACCATGCTCTGGAACGGTCCCAATCAAAAAAATCTATAGCTTCATTGAACTGGTTTTGTGATTCTGCAAAAGTGGTCTTTAAATCTCCACCAAATCCAAAACCAGGTAACCACCAATCCCATTTACATCGGGTATCAAGAGTATACTCAAAGTTTCCGTAGAGAAATCGCTGGGATTTGTTTACCATGAATTTCTGGGTATCGGAGTTGGAAAGAACGGCTCTAAGGAACTCGTCTTTTCTTGCCTCTTTTCTTAAAGCTTCCCTCATGGCAAGGCCTAACTCGAAATCTTCCCGTGAATAGGTTACATCATCCACCATGCGCTTACTATAATGTACCCGTTCGTTTTCGGTAATAAGTGCATCTACCAATGTCCCAAACTTGAAGGCTTTTTCTTTATCCCCATACTGGGTACGGGGATAAAGATAGTTTTTGAGTTCTGTCAGATCGGAGTTGCTGACTTCTGTACGCAAGTAATATGAATCCGGATTTGCCATTACTTTCCTGCTTTAACTTCTTCTTCGTATCGGATATATTTTGATTTGATTTTCATTTCATCATTGCTGTTAGCTTTCTTTTCGCAGAAGGAAATCATCTTTTTGTGGATTTTTTCAAGTTCTTCTATTGTCAGATTCTGACCTTCATTTATCCACCACATCTGATATATTTCCAAGAAGCCGGCAGGGTGTAGTATTTTAATTCTTTCAGTCACTTTGGCTTTGCTAGTCCTTGTTGTAACAGAAGCGGCAGCCGTTGCAAACAGACTATTCATTTGTGCGGATTGTATAGAAGACTCCGCTTTTTGTTGCTGCTCATGTTCTTTTTGCTGTATTTCAAGTTCACGTTGTTTTCGCTCCTCTTCTTCCCGTTGTTTCCTTTCGGCTTCCGCTTTGGCAGCAGCTTCAGCATCTTTCTTGCGTAATTCTTCTTCCTCAATAAGTTCTTGCTTTTTGGAGGAAAGGCGGTCGATAAATGACTGACGTAAATCCTCCATGTCAAACTTATACTGTTGAGAGAAAGCGGAATATTTATTGCTTAGAATTTCAGCCTTGATATTCGCTTTGGTTTGTGCGTCCAGATAATAAGTTGTGATGTCTTGATTGAAAGTGTCGAAGTGCTCACGAGGGTACAGAGTTGACCAACCTCTAATACTCTTTTCTTTCAGCTCAAATGTAGCCAGTGTAATGCTTTCCCAAATATGGCTCAGATTCTTCTGTTGTTCGGCAAAATAGGAACTCATGTGTGTATTGATAGCCTGTTCAATAGCAAGCCGATACGTTCCTTTTTCCTTTTCAATATTGGCTTGTCGTTGCATCTCCTGCTGCTTCCTTCTTTCTTCTTCACGCTTCAGTGCTGCATATCTGTCACGTTCTGCAGCTATTTTGCCCGGAATTGTTGATTTGTCTTTTGGGTCAATAGCTTTTTCATCTGTCGTGAAAATGGATCGGATACGGTCGAATAGTTGGGTAACAGGCGCACGACGGCTTTTCATGTTGGTAATTGTAACATTGACTTTCTTCAGATACTCCGCAGCTTTGGCATCCAGTTCATCAGTCATGCCTTCTCCTTGAATCGTATCTAAGATTGCCTGTCCCGCTGAATTACAGTTGGCTATTGATTTTTGGTTCTTGCCTAAGGCGTCAGGGGCACTTTTCATTAAAGAGGTAAACTCTTCTACTTTTATTAATTCTGTTGACATAGCTTTAAGTATTAATGGTTAGAATCCTTCTTCTTCATCTGCTTTGCTGACATTTACAGATACCGGTTCCGGTGCGGTGAGCTGTTTTTCTTCACCAAAAGGAATGTTTGGGTCTTCCTGTGCAATATTGGCATCTTCCACAATTCCATAATCGATGATTTCTTCTTCCTCCTGGTCGGTTGCCATAATGGTATATTTTCCGGTACGTACTTTAGGGTATGCGTCGAAGGCGTGTTTAATCATTTTGTTTTCAAGGAAACCGGGGTCAATACCGCCATTATTGGAAGTGTATAAAGCATTGGCATTACCAAGTTCTCTCCGTCTGGTCTGCTCATTCCATTTGGAATTTGCTTTTTCGCTATAATGCTTCAAGCGTTCAATATCCCCTTGCATGAGCCATTGATAATCCACTGAATTATCATTGCGTACAATGCGTATGAATGCTGCAATAACCTTGGTTGATGTGCGGGGGCATTGTGCTTCATACTCGATGTTTTTTACTCCATTGACTAAAGATGCCTTGAAATGGTCTCCCTCATAAACGACGACGGGGTTGTCAGCATATTTAATTTGGCCGGCACGCATACGCATGGTAAGTTCACCGTAGCCGGTAACTGAAACGTATGCACGTTTTTCGTAAATATCGTTCCCATGTTCGTTTTTGTACCCAGTTTTGCAGTTGCGACTCAGAATATAGCAGAGCGGATGCCCTGTCTGGTCTAATGTTAGTCCATTGACTGCGATATCAAGGAAACAGCCATAAAGGGACATTTTGCTTGAAGTGGCTACATCGGGGTTATCTCGAAGTAATTTTTGAAAATTGAATACTTCTTTGTGGTACATCTGCTCACCCTTATCCGTACCCCAAATTGCATTGTACATTTGAATAAACTTTGCTTGTACACCTTCATTTTCGACAATTTTCGTTGCTGGAAGCGCATTTAGCTCTTCCATCTTAACTTGAATAATACTGCTCATAATGAGAATTTTAGTTGTTAATATTAAAATCTGCTTTGTCTAACCGTACCCAGACTGATTTGCCGGGACTATTAAACGATTGTTCTAAATCGACATCAACAAGCACCTGATTATAGCATTCCAATTTGCGTATAACCACTCCGGTAATAATGGCGTAGTCTACATCATCCCCGTAATGTCCGCACCGGAAAAAGAGTCCGGCCGTAATGTTCTGCCCTATTTGTATATCTTTTGCAGTCATGGTACTTGCATTAATACTTTGATTATGTTGGCCGGTACTTTGTTATGAATATCCATCATGGCACTTGCTGTTTCCAGTTCGGACATTTTCACATAATACTTGCCGCGTTCCTTGTTCTTTGCAGGATAAAACTTTATCCATTCCTTACTACGCCATTCTGTAATGAGACGACGTCCGTATATCTTTTCTGCTTGGGAGATTGTTACCACCTCCGGCAGTAGCCCTAATGCTTTAAGCGTCTGAATCGTTCCGATTTTTATGCCGCTTGCTACAATTCTTTCTAAATATCTTTCTCCCATTTTAGCTGTTTCTTTGGTTGGTTAATTATTGGTTACGAGCTTTCTTCACTATCTGAAACACATTGCAACTCTATGCTATGCTGCCTGTTTATAATTAGGTTGAGATATTTCTTCTGTCTTGTATCTTTGCGTTCTTCCTCTTCTTGTCCGGTAGTAATAATCGTGATGATTATCTACTGAAAATTGGAATATTACTATTCCCAAGAAGCAAAGAGCTATAATCGTCTTTTGTAGCTGTTGAAAATCTATGTTTAGAGTAAATACTCTATTAGCCCACCATGACCCCAGTTCATTTAATTTGCTGGTTCCGGTCTTTTTGTATGCTTTGTCGAGCAATACGTTGATAGTTCCGTAAGCCACGTGAAGCCTGTCTGCCATTTCTTTCTTTGCGAGTCCGCAAAAGGCAAGTCCGGCGATCTGATTTTCACGCTTGGTTAATTCATTGTTCGCTTGTAGTTCCATTTTGCAATGTTTCTAATTCGGCTGCCGCTTTAGAAACTCCTTTTGAGGCTTCCAAGGCTTCTTTAGCCATTCTGGTTGCTATTGTGAGAACTTTAGCCTTATAAGATGAACGGGCAGATGCAGGCTTGTTGTTTAGGATATTATGTACTGTGCCTTTTGAACATCCTGCTTCTTTTGCAATGCTCCCCTCATAGCCATAAGGGAGATTGGATTTAATAATTTCTAATTGATTTTCCATATACCTGATATTATTGTCTGAGTTCCCGGCAAGGTGGTCAAGCCCGGCTGGGATTGGTTATCTATTTTTGTTTTTTCTTTTCGTATTCCAAACAAGCCCTTCCATTTGCGAGCCATTTTTCGGAACCTCTTTTAGCGCAAAGACCAATAGCTTTATTTTCAGTGCTGCGACTAAAGTATTTGCACGTGGCACATCTTGAATATCCCATGATTATTACTTGCTTAAAATATTATCCAACAACTTCTTATCATCATCCCAGAGGTTATAACCCTTAGCAATCTTTCTTCTGAGGTACTCACGTTCGCCAATCATAGCGATTGCCATTTCTCTCAAATCGCTTGCATTACATTTTTCTGCTTGATCTATCAAAAGGTTAGAAAGGCATTTACGCTCTTCGTATAGTTCACGTACTAATACGGTCTTCCGTTCTATCTCTTTAAGTGCGGTTGGATTTTCAATCCACAGTTTACAAAAAAGGTCTTTATCAAGGTCTGTATTCATATAGCATTCTTCTACTTCTGAATAATCACCTACGAACTTTTCACCGATTCTATCTTCGAATTCTTTTTGTGTCATATCTTGTCTTTTTTAGAGTGAATAATCTATTTTGCTGTTTTTATTCCAACTTTATTTTGCTGTTATTGCACTTTTGCACTAACTTTATGGTGCAAATTAAATGTTTTCTTGAAATATAAACAAGAAAAACTTGAAATATTTTTCAAGAAAATAATGAATATGATTAAATAAAAACTTTAAATGTATGAAAATTGGGTTGGTAATCAAAGAGTTAATGCTTAAACAAAATATTGAAGTTGCAGATTTGGCAAAACGATTGGGTAAGACAAAACAAGCCGTATATGATATGCTTGATAAAGAAGATGTTAACACCTCATTACTTCGTGAGCTTGCTGCTATTTTTAATGTTCCAATAACTATTTTCTTTGATAATTCAGTAAATAACAATCAATCTAATACAGGAAATAATAGTATCGTTTTAGGTCAGAATAATAATGTGGATTCTTTAAACTTGGATTATAAAGAAAAACTTGAAAGTGCATTGGTTGAGATAAAGCATTTGAAAGAAGTTATTGATGCGAAAGATAAACTTCTTCAAGAGAAAGAGAGATTGATTAATGTATTAATGAATAAATAAAATGAGATATTTTTCTTTTATTATAGTTGCTGTTTGTTTATTGGGGTGTGCATCTAAAGAAGATAAAGCTATAGATGCAATAAATAAATATATGTATAAAACCTTGGATGATTATACTGGGTATGAAATTGTAGAAATAAAGATGGATAGTTTCTTTACTTCTATATATAACAACCCTTTAGCTTTAAGGTATGAGGATAGTATTTCCAATAACATTATCAATATAGGAGCTGCCCATGGGACGGTTACGCATTGTGATTTAAATATTCCAAATGAGGATAAAGTATTTATTAGAAGTTTAATAGAAAATAGTAAAAATGGCTTGTTGACAATAAAAAAGTATTCAGACTCTATTAAGTTTATAGGCATGGTGCAGCCCGTTTTTCAAGGTTGGCAAGCGCGTGTTAAATATAGAAGTAAAAACAATCAAGGACAGATTAAGTTAAGCGAGGGTACATATATATTGGATAAGGAAAGTTTGGAGGTTGTGGATAATGTAAGTTCGCATGATTTTCAAAATGCTCATTGGATAAAGGAAATCTTAGAAGATTATGATGGATTTATAAAAGAGGAAGAACGTTTGGTAAAGGAGATGTTAGATAAGGGATTTTAATTTTTTTTATTCTGCATAATATGGAACAAGATATACGTTGGCTTCAAAGATACGACAGCTTTCATCGCGCTAATAAGCGTATTCAGGATATAACGGAATCTGATAAGAAAGCGGATGATTTGTCTGAATTGGAAATGGAAGGGTTGATACAGCGATTTGAATATACTTTCGAACTTGGCTGGAAGGTTCTTCAAGATTTGTTAAAGTATAAAGGCTATGAGTTTGTGCAAGGTCCGAACGGTACGCTTCAGAAGGCTTTCGAAGACGGCTTGATTGCCGACCACGACGGTTGGCGCAGAATGGCGAAAGCCAGAGTAACCACTTCACACACTTACAATGAAGGTGATGCCATTGAAATCGTTCGTAATATATATGATGAGTATTCCCATTTGTTGCAGCGATTGGACGATAAACTCAATGAAGAAAAGTTACGGCTTGAAATGAATACATTGTTTTGATATGTACGGATTAAGTGATACGGTAATAACGGATATCTGCGGTGTATTCCGGCGTTATCCCAATATAGAAAAGGTACTTATTTTCGGTTCCCGTGCCAAGGGTACGTATTCCGAGGGATCGGATATTGACTTGGCTGCGGTAGGGGATGGGCTTACCTTTAATCAGCTAATGGATATCAATATCCAGATAGAGGACTTGGGTTTGTTATATAAGGTTGATGTGGTTGATTACAATAAGAATATAGGTACTCCTATTGGTGAGCATATAAATCGTGTGGGAAAACCTTTTTATGAAAGGAATTTAGCTTGATTTATTTCCCTATAACGGTATCAATATCATAATATACATATTGTACTTTAACCAGCTGTGAAATCAATCTGTGTCTTATTAAACAATAAACTAAATTATCCATACCTTTTTTTCAATAAAATATAAGTAAAAATGGATATTCACTATAGAATACATAAGGGAGTAACAAGAAAGCTTCAGCCCTTGGATCCTCAAAAGCAGTCTTGTGCTATGTATGTGGAGGATATTTGTGATTTTGTAGATAAATGTTTTGATAAGGATGATTTGATTATTCATCCGCTTGCTTTTTATCGGCAATACACACGTAATCAAATCCAGTTGATGATGAAAAAGAAAGATATATACGTTCTTCCGACAGAAGAACTTTGTGCTTTCTTAGATGAGCTTATTTCAGACAAATCTGCTATTGAAATAGGTGCTGGAAAAGGTTATTTGGGACGAGAACTTAGTATTCCCATAACTGATAGTTATGCTAAACGTGATCCTTATCCAATGATGATGGATAGAATATGTGGTGTACCAACAATAATTTATCCGCCAGATGTTGAAAAATTAGATGCTATTAGCAGTGTAAGGAAATATAGACCACACACAGTTATAGCTTCTTTTTTGGTTCATGAACAGACTTATAAAGACGGTAGCAAAAAATTTGGCTTAGATGGAAAAAAACTTCTCCATTTATGTAAGCGATATATTCATATTGGCAATTTGGGTATCCATTGTAATAACCCAATTTTGACTATTCCGCATACTGAGATAGAATTTCCCTATTTAATAACAAATATAATGTCTCCTTTAACGGATCGTATTTTTATATGGGGACAAGACGGAATGAGTGATTTTGAGAAAAACTCCAGTATAGAGAAGTATATTGTCAGATATGAAGCAAAAGATAAAGGAATATTTGAAATCGATTTTATGTCTTCTAATAATAATATTGAAAACCGTGCTCACTATTGGATTGAAGTCGATTTGCATACGCGTTTTATGACCGGGAAAATACCATTTAGATTAATTAGCATAGAACAGCATGAACGACAAGGATGAACTGATAGCTTCCCTTCGGAAACAGCTACGGGAAGCATTGCGAAAGTGCAGTGCTCAGGAGCAGGAAATCGCTCTTTTGAACCATGAGATAGAGTTGTTAAAACAGAAGTCTAATTTGAAATAGTTTATAACAAAAACAGCTTGCTCTGATAATTGTTTGTGAGATAATTAGTTATGTGCCGGACTTTTCTGCCTTACAAGCAGAGGGTCGGCGGTTCGAATCCGTCAACGTCCACTTCAAGAGCTTCATCAGTCCGATGAGACTCTTTTTTTATTTTCCACACTTGAACATTCTTTTCGGAGTTGTTGTTCTATTTATAATTGACATAAATGTATGAAGTCTTTAATTCTGGCAGACAATCAGGTGGTGACACGGTTAGGAATAAAGTTTTTGGCCGTTGAGAATGGAAGAACTGCTTCTTCTATAAAAGAAGCGGGGTGTCTGCATGATTTGTCTCTTCTGCTGGCTTCTTTCCCGGATGCCATTGTGGTTATTGATTATACATTGTTCGATTGTACGGCCGATCAGTTGTGGGTATTGAAAGAGCGTTTTCCTGCATCGGTCTTTATTCTTTTCAGTGAAGCCTTGAGTGAAGATTTTGTACGCCGGATGGTTTTAGGAACCGTACAGTTTAGTCTGTTGCTGAAGGATTCTGATTTATCTGAGCTGCTTGCTTGTATGAAAAGTGCAGAGCAGGGGAAACAGTTTGTGTGTGCAAAAGTAAAAAGCTGGTTGTATACTGAAGAGAGGCGGGTGTCTGCGGGGATTCCTCAGTTGACTGCTACAGAAAAAGAGATACTTCGTTCGCTTGCTTTAGGTAAGAGTACGAAAGAAATTGCAGCCGAACGTTTTCTGAGTGTGTATACTATTATGACGCATCGTAAAAACATTTTCCGGAAACTGAATGTAAACAACGCACAGGAAGCTATCCGTTATGCTTTGCGTGCGGGGATAGTTAATGTGGCAGAATATTGTATCTGATACTGAAAAGAAAGAAGTGAATTACTCCATTATAAAATAACCATATGGTGGGTTTGTAAAAATTCCTCTGTATTTTATCCTCGCAATACATAAATCAAGGATAATACAGAGGAATTTTTTGTGTTGAATACTTTAGACTATAGAATATTAATTTTCAACTTCTGTTTTGAGGTGTTTGATGGTTGTAATGAAAATCTTGGTTATATTTTGTCAAGCGCCTGTTTCAGGTCGGCAATCAGGTCGTCCACATGCTCTGTTCCGATAGACAGGCGGACGGTGCCTGGTTTGATCTGCTGCTCCTCCAGCTCTTTTTCATTCAGCTGTGAATGGGTTGTAGTAGCAGGGTGAATAACCAGTGATTTCATATCGGCCACATTTGCCAGCAGTGAGAATATTTGCAAATTGTCTATAAACCGTTGAGCTTCTCCTATTCCTCCCTTAATGTCAATTGTAAAGATGGAGCCTCCTCCTTGCGGGAAATAGCGTTTGTAGAGGAGATGATCGGGGTGGTCGGGTAGTGACGGATGATGTACAGCTTCTACTTTAGGGTGTTTGTTCAGGAATTCCACTATTTTTAAAGCATTGGCTACATGGCGTTCCACACGAAGAGAAAGCGTTTCCAGTCCTTGCAGCAACAGAAAAGCATTAAAAGGGCTGATTGCGGCCCCAGTATCGCGTAGTAGAATAGCACGGATGCGGATAATGTAGGCGGTGTTTCCGGCAACATCGGTAAATCGTATGCCGTGATAACAGGGGTCTGGTTCCGTCAGTTGTGGAAATTTTCCCGAGGCTTTCCAGTCGAATTTGCCAGAATCAATAATAACCCCTCCAAGACTTGTTCCATGTCCGCCGATAAATTTGGTTGCCGAATGCACGACGATGTCTGCTCCATGTTCTATCGGGCGAATCAGATAAGGAGTACCGAAAGTATTGTCTATTATCAGAGGAATCTGATGAGCGTGTGCTATTTGTGCAATAGCCTCTATGTCGGTTACATTCGAGTTGGGATTTCCCAGCGTTTCTATAAAAATCAGTTTGGTATTTTCCTGCAAGGCTTCTTCGAAGTTTTCTACACGGCTCGGGTCGACAAAAGTTGTATTCACTCCCGAAGCGGGAAGAGTATGGGCCAGTAGGTTGTATGTTCCTCCGTAAATCGTATTGGCGGCAACGATATGGTCACCGGTTCGGGTGATATTTTGAAATGCATATGTAATGGCAGCGGCTCCCGATGCTACAGCAAGAGCTGCAATACCTCCTTCGAGTGCGGCCATACGTTTCTCGAAAACGTCTTGCGTGGGGTTGGAAAGGCGTCCGTAGATATTGCCCGGGTCCTGCAGCGCAAAGCGTGCTGCAGCATGGACGGAGTTGTGAAATACGTACGATGTAGTCTGATAAATAGGGACAGCACGTGCGTCGGTTGTTGGATCTGCTTGTTCTTGTCCCACGTGTAGTTGAAGTGTTTCGAAATGAAGTTTTTTGATGTCCATAGTTGTAATGATTTTGTATGTTGGCTGATTTATAGCTTAAAGAGGATATTCTTCGAAAGCGTAAAGTACAGTCGACAGATAGCGCTCTCCGGTGTCGGGTAACAATACGACAATATTTTTGTCTTTGTATTCAGGCATACGTGCCAATTGTAGTGCGGCGTGTGTCGCTGCTCCCGATGAGATGCCTACCAGTAATCCTTCTTGTAAAGACAGTTCTCTTCCTGTTCGGATAGCGTCGTCGTCTTTTACGCGTATTACTTTGTCTACGACTTCCGGGTGATAAGTTTTCGGGATAAAGCCTGCGCCTATACCTTGTATTTTGTGCATACCCGGTTTGTCGCCTGAAAGGACAGCTGAGGTATCAGGCTCTACTGCGATGATTTCAATCTGAGGGTTGTACGACTTCAGTCCTTCACCTACTCCGCTCAGTGTTCCACCTGTGCCTACTCCGGCGATGAATACATCTACTTTTCCGTCGGTGTCTTGCCAGATTTCCTTGGCGGTGGTCAGGCTGTGTGCTCGGGGGTTGGCTGGATTTTCAAACTGCTGTAGAATGACGGCTCCCGGAATCTGGTCACGAAGTTCCTCGGCCTTTCTTATGGCTCCGCTCATGCCTTCGTTGTCGGGTGTGAGAACCAGCTGTGCTCCCATGGCTTTCAGAAGATTTTGCCTTTCCAGACTCATGGTTTCAGGCATGGTAAGGATAGCTTTATAGCCTTTTACTGAGGCTACCCATGCCAGTCCTACACCGGTATTGCCGCTGGTAGGTTCAATGATTACAGCTCCCGGATGCAGGATACCTTTTTGTTCGGCATCTTCTATCATGGCGAGAGCGATACGGTCTTTTACACTTCCTCCGGGATTAAAGAATTCCAGTTTGGCGATAAGATGTGCTTTTGCCTCGTAAGTTTTGCTTAAATGCTCCAGCTCCAATAGCGGAGTATTTCCAATCAGTTCGGTGAGGCTTTTGTAGATTTTTGCCATAAACGCTTGGTTTTAGTTGCTTCATTGGCAAAGTTAACAGATTGTGGGTGGAATAGCAATACCCCATTTAGGGTATATTGGAAAAGGAAAATAAAAAAAGAGAAGTAATACTTCTCTTTTCTGGTTGCGGAGGCCTGACTCGAACAGACGACCTTTGGGTTATGAGCCCAACGAGCTACCAACTGCTCCACTCCGCGATGTCATTTCTTTTGATTTATTTTGAAGCTTGAAGCTCCGTTTTAGTTGCGGAGGCCTGACTCGAACAGACGACCTTTGGGTTATGAGCCCAACGAGCTACCAACTGCTCCACTCCGCGATGTTATTTCTTAATTGCGGTGCAAAGGTAAGGACTTTATTTTAAAAAGACAAATTATTTAGTGAAATATTTGACTAATTTGCAGCTTTTCTATTGAAAAAAGTCAGATGTATACGTAAATTTTACCTTTTTGCTGTGTGTATGTTTAATTTTTTCCTGAAAATACGACAGATTCTTGTTGGGCTTATGAAGGTTAACATATTGTGATTTGTAGTTCGTAACTGTTTTTTCATAAACTCTTCATCTTCGTGACGGAAAATATACCCCGAATTTGTGTAGATAAAAGAAAAACAGTAATTTTGCTCACAATATACATAGATTGTGCAATAGGAGAGTTAGAATGACTGTACTGAAGACCAGAGCTAAATTGGTAGACGTTGCCCGGCAGTTGTTTGCCAAAAAAGGTGTAGAGGCTACGACGATGAACGACATTGCCATGGCTTCTAAGAAAGGGCGTCGTACGCTCTATACTTATTTTAAAAATAAGGATCAGATTTATATGGCTGTGGTAGAGTCGGAACTCAAGATGCTTTCGGATACAATGGATAAGGTTGCCAGGAAGCCGACTGTACCCGATAAAAAGATTTTGGAGCTGATTACTACTCATTTGGACATCATAAAGATGGCAGTTTACCGCAATGGGACTCTCCGGGCTGATTTCTTTCGTGACATCTGGCGTGTAGAGGCGATGAGAAAATACTTCGACAACAATGAAATTAAGTTGTTTCGTGAAGTGTTGAGGGAAGGAAAGGATCAGGGTGTATTCGATATTGACAATGTGGAGATTACGGCGGATATTCTACATTATTGCATTAAGGGAATTGAAGTTCCGTACATTCGCGGTCAGATAGGGGAGGACCTTGACGATGAAACAGGCTGGCGATATGTATCGAAGATTGTATATGGAGCATTGGGCTGCCAGAAGGAAAAATAAGTTTAATCTTTTAAATATAAAAAAACATGGGATTATTAACAGGAAAAACAGCTATCGTAACCGGTGCTGCTCGTGGTATCGGTAAGGCTATCGCAATGAAATTTGCTTCAGAAGGTGCAAATATTGCGTTCACAGACTTGGTAATTGACGAAAACGGAAAGAATACAGAAGCTGAAATCGCTGCATTGGGTGTAAAGGTAAAAGGTTATGCTTCGAATGCTGCCAGCTTTGAAGATACAGCAAAGGTTGTAGAACAGATTAAAGAAGATTTCGGTACGATCGATATTTTGGTAAACAATGCCGGAATTACTAAAGACGGATTGATGATGCGTATGAGCGAAGGACAGTGGGACGCTGTTATCAATGTTAACTTGAAATCGGCTTTCAACTTTATCCATGCCTGCACACCTATTATGATGCGTCAGAAGAGTGGTAACATTATCAACATGGCTTCTGTTGTAGGTGTACATGGAAACGCTGGTCAGTGCAACTATTCTGCTTCAAAGGCAGGTCTGATTGGTCTGGCTAAATCTATTGCTCAGGAACTTGGCTCTCGTGGTATTCGTGCAAACGCTATCGCTCCGGGTTTCATCATTACAGACATGACAGCTAAATTGTCTGACGAGGTGAAAGCTGAATGGGCTAAGAAGATTCCTTTGCGTCGTGGTGGTACTCCGGAAGACGTTGCAAACATCGCTTTGTTCCTGGCTTCTGACTTGTCTGCTTATGTATCAGGACAGGTTATCCAGGTAGACGGTGGTATGAATATGTAATAGATAAATAGTAAATAATCGGGGATGAAGGATGGGGAATCTTCGTGCTGGCATATGATGCTGCACATGTTCTTCATTCTTCATCTTTTTATTTCAGGGTATTATGACCGTAGTATACGAAGACAACCATATTATAATAGTAAATAAAACGGCATCCGAGATTGTACAGGGTGATAAGACGGGAGATGTTCCATTGTCTGAAACTGTAAAACAGTATCTCAAGGAGAAGTATGCAAAGCCCGGTAATGTGTTTCTGGGTGTGACACATCGTCTGGACCGTCCGGTAAGCGGACTGGTTGTATTTGCCAAAACCAGCAAGGCATTGAGCCGTCTGAACGATATGTTCCGTAACAGTGAAGTGAAGAAGACTTACTGGGCCATCGTAAAGCAATGTCCCCCTGCCGAAGAAGGCGAACTGGTCAACTATCTGGTGCGTAATGAAAAACAGAATAAATCGTATGCTTACGATAAGGAGGTGAAAGACTCCAAGAAGGCTGTTCTCGACTACAGGCTGATAGGGCATTCGCAGAATTATTATTTGCTGGAGGTAGATTTGAAAACAGGACGACATCATCAGATTCGCTGTCAGTTGGCAAAAATGGGATGTCCTATCAAAGGCGATTTGAAGTATGGCTTTCCTCGTTCCAATCCTGACGGAAGCATTTGTCTGCATGCACGGCGGATTCGTTTTATCCATCCGGTGTCGAAAGAGCTGATAGACGTTACGGCACCTGTACCTTCGGGTAATTTGTGGAATGGCTTTGAAATGGACTGATTAAAAGAAAAACGGAAACGCTTCACAGCGTTCCCGTTCTTTAAAAAACACATAGGCATCTTCATTTTTTTAGATGGTTGCATTTCAGGGGGATGAAACGCAACTTTCTCTCTTTTGTTTTTTATGGGGTTGGGTTTATAGTTTAGTTTCTGCCTCTTTTATGTTGTATGGAGTGTGTGTTTATCAATTCTCTCTATTATATATTGCAATCGGCGTGCCAAACTGTGTGCTGTCTGTAACTTGCTGTATTTCTTATAGTTGAAGAAACGGAGCTTTTTGTTAAAGTGTGGAAAGTGTGGAATGAGTGGGGAGTATTGTGGAATTATTCCACACTTTTGTCATATTTGCCTTTGTATATAACGGCTTTGTATTGAACTTATCCTATATTATACAATTTCATTTTATTATATAATGTCTTACGGTCGATGCCAAGCAGAAGCGCAGCCTTGGTCTTATTGTTACCTGTCTGTTGCAAAGCATTCAAGATACGCTGTTTCTCTACTTCTTCATCATGCAGGACAAACGATGAGGCTGGCTGGTGAGTCGACGGTTGGAAAAGAATTTCATCCCCCAGATCGTGTACCGTGATAAACTCTCCCCGTGCCAGTAAGGTAGCACGTTTCACGATATTTTTTAACTGGCGGAGATTACCGGGCCATGAATAGCGCTGAAGTGCCTCGCTGGCAGCAGCATCGAAACCAATCAAATCGCGTTCCAGTTCACGGTTGGCCTGATCCAGGAAGAAATTGGCAAAGAGCAGAATATCCTCAGGGCGTTCTTTCAGGTCGGGCATACGCAGAGTAAATTCATTGATACGGTGATACAAGTCCTCGCGGAAGTTGCCTTTGGCTATTGCTTCCGTCAAGTTTTCGTTCGTTGCACTAATAAGTCGTACGTCAACTTCTATTTCCTTTGTTGAACCAATACGGCGGATGCGCCGTTCTTGCAAGGCACGCAACAGTTGTACCTGTACCTCGTAACTCAGGTTACCTATTTCATCGAGGAACAATGTTCCACCGTTCGCTTCTTCGAAAGCACCTACTTTATCGTTCAGGGCGCCGGTAAATGAGCCTTTTATATGGCCGAAAAATTCGGAAGCAGCCAGATCCTTAGGAATCGAGCCGCAGTCGATGGCAATAAAAGGTTTGCCACTTCGTTTGCTTAGTTCGTGTATTCGGTGTGCTACATATTCTTTTCCCGTACCGCTTGCTCCGTTTATCAAAACAGACATCTGAGTAGGAGCTACCAGACGTACATAGCTGAATAACTGATGTGCAGCTTCACTTTCTCCCTCCAGAAAGCTTTGTGGAGCTGTCTTTTCCAGTTGTACTTCGGCAGCCGCCATTTCCTGTTCCGGTTTTTGTATGGCTTCTTTTATTTTTTTCAGCAGTTCATCAGGCTGCACCGGTTTGGCGATATAATCGCTTGCTCCTTGTTTGATAGCCTGTACGGCTGTCTGGATTTCTGCATAGCTTGTCATGATAATAAAAGGAGTGGTACACGACTGGCTGCGAAGCCATGCCAGCAAATGGATTCCGTCCTGATCGGGCAAACGCAAGTCGGACAGAATAAGGTCATAAGAACGTGCCGAGAGTTGCTTCTTGGCTCGTGAGCTGCTGCTTGCCGTATCAACTTCAAACCCTTTTTTCCCCAGCCATGTTTTCAGCATGGTAGAAAAAGTCAAATCATCTTCAATTATTAGAATAGACGGAACCATATAATTTTCTTTATCCGGTGTGTTTACTATTTAAAAACGCCTTGTTCTTTTCGATGGATTCTTGTCTGCATTTAGCTCCAGATATCGCCATGCGATTATCGGAATGGCATTTCATTCTTTGGTTTATTTTCCATGTATATCAAGGCAATATTTATACAAAGATAGTGTTTTTTCGCTATTGTATTTTAGAGCCTGTTCGAATTTTTCGAAATGTGGTGACGAACAGGCTCTTTTTCTAAGTTTTCTTTAGATATCGGGAAGTGTACATTAGTCTTCTTTATCACCGTTTATTGCCTTACGTGCCTGCTCTATTACATCGGCAATGCAAGCCAGTGCAGTGTCAGCCTGTTCTCTTGCTTCATCAGTCATTTCCGTTTTTCCCCGGTGGAATTCCAGCCATTGCAATGCCGGAACAGCTTTTTTAGCTTCGATCATGGTAAATGTGGGAAGCATTTTATGAGCTACAGCACACAAATCTTCCATATTCCCGGTTTCCAAAGCCTGTTTCATCCGTTCGTAATTTTTGGAACTTTCTCCGATGAAGGTTTCCAAAATCTCGTGTGCCGCTTCCGGATCATCTCCCGAAAAAGCTGTCAGGGGAGAAAAATTGTATCTGTTGCAGGCTGTTGCAGGCATGTACCTGTTTTCTTCCCGAGAAGGGACTTCTTTCCAGTCTGCCGATGTATGAGTCTTGAAAATCTTAAGCAATTCATCTTGGTTGAACGGCTTATGCAGGCAACCGGAAAAACCTTTGGCCTGAAAGTCCGTTTCATCCATATCGCTTCGGGCGGTAATGGCTATTACGGGGATTGTCTTTGCCTGCGGTACGTCGAGGCTGCGTAGCTTTTGAAGCAGTTCGAAACCGTTCATGGCTGGCATTTGTATGTCGGTCAGTACTACGTCGAAAGGCTCGGAAGCTATCAGTTTAAACAGCTCTTCGGGCTGTTCACAACTTTTTATGACGGGAGGAATACCATGTTTCGTATGATTGAACAAGTCGTAAATCATCACTTCCGTCAGATTTCGTTGAATACGGTCATCGTCTATCAGCAGAATACGCCATTGCTTTTTATCGTCGGGCAATGTCTTTTCCTGAGGAACAGGAGCTTTGGTTACCTTAGGAAGGTACAATATTACCTGAAATGTACTTCCTTTTCCCGGAATGCTCTCGATGGAAATCTCTCCGTTAAGCAGTTCTACCAACTTCTTGGTTATGGATAATCCCAGTCCGAAACCTTCCTGTCCCTGAGCACTCCTTAAGCGTGTGAATGCTTGGAACACACGCTGCTGCTCTTGTAAGTTCATTCCGCATCCAGTATCTTTCACACTGAAGCTGAATCGGTTCTGTCCATAATCTATTTCTATGGTGATACTACCTTCGGCAGTAAACTTCAGTGCATTCGATATCAGGTTTTCTGCAATCTGCCGTATGCGGAACGGATCTCCTTCCAGATTGAGGGTATGCGATATATGCTCTTTCAGGTTAAGAGAAAGTCCTTTCTTTTCGGAACTGGGTAGAAAACTGGTATAAATGCTTTCGAATAGTTCATGGGGATTGAACGTGACCGGGTGGATATCCATTTTTCCGGCTTCCAGCCGATGATAATCCAGCAATGAAGTAACCAAATCCAGCAAATGATGTGCCGAACTTCTCATGTTATGCAGGTAGAACTGTTGCCGTTTGTCCTGCACCAGTCTGATTAATAAATCAATATATCCTATGATGGAACCGGCTGGAGCCTTTATGTCGTGCGTGATGGTCAGCATCAGTTTTTCTCGTGCTACGAGTAAGTTTTCGGCATACAGCTTAGCCTTCTCCAGCTCTTTGCGGTAATGGTTGCTGCGTGTAATGTCCCGCCAGATGATGGTAAAGAATATCAGTACCAGCAGAACCGCAAGGATGGCGATGGTTGCCATGGTCCATGCCGCCTGTTGCCGGATATTTTGTTCATGTTCGATTCGGCCTTCCATAGCCTTTTGTTCGTCATCTTCTATTGTTTCCAGCAACTGGTTGACCCGCTGGCTGACCCTTCCTCCCGCAATGCGTAACTGGTTGATTCGCGCGTCGAGGGTACGCTGGCTTTCTTGTCTTGTCTGAAAGACCTTGTGCTGTATGGAAGTCAGCATTGTGGCAATGGTATCTACCGGGTTGTAAGCTTCGTCTATCGTATCGGTATACTCCTCTTGTATGATGTTGTCTACCTGTGTGGAATCGGGCTTGCCGGGTGAGAATACATCGGCCAGTCGCCTGAAAAACTTTTTAGGTTTGTGATGAATGGTATAAGAATTATGATGTGTAACGACACGTCGTCGCACATGTGTGCTGCCCAGTATGGAATCTTGCTGCATGATCAGGCTGTCCAGTTGCTGGCGATACAGTTCGTCAGTCGGACTTTGCCGCATGGCCTCGAGTACCAGTATCATGTTCTGCTCTTTGTTGCGTACCAGTGAGCGTACGGTATCCAGACGCATTTGTTGCAGCGTATCGGTCAGAAGTTGCTGGAGTGAATCAATAAGGGCGCTGGCTTCCTTCATTGCTTTTTTGTATTTGGGGTATTCATTCAGGCGCCCGATACGCAAGGTCTGACCGATAATTTCCGCTTCGTACAGTTGCGTCACAATCTGGTGCGTCGTTTTCCGCCGGGTACTGATAGTTTCCTCCAGTCCCGTAGGAGTTGTAAGCAGCGTCATTTGCTGGTAGATGTATCCGATAGCCCCGAAGAGCAGACAGATAAGTAATATATATCCGAAGGCAATTTTAGTAGAAGTAGAAAACATAATCAGACTCCTTTCCCGGTTTTATACCTGAACCTGAGGTAATACATGATACCGGCGCTGGTCAGTCCGAACGGGAAAGCCATCCATATGCCGGTTATTCCCCAGTCGAAGACAAAGCCGAATAAATATCCCAAAGGCAGTGATATGATAAAATAAGCGATAAACGAGAACAGCATCATCAGCCGTACATCGGCGATGCCTCTCAGAGAATTGGCGAAATTGATTTGCAATCCGTCGCCGAACTGATAGAGGAGGAACGGGATGATGACCTGAGCCACCATGGCAGCTACAGTTGCGTCATCGGTAAACCATCCGCCCAAGTGATTGCGCAGCAGGTAAATAGGAATGGAAGTGCAGACAATCATAATCAGAATGATGTGGAAACCTACGTTTGCCGTACGCCTTACGTTTCCTATATCTCCCTGTCCGAGGAAGTTGCTGATACGGACCGAAACGGCAGCTCCCATGCCATAATACATCATGAAGCAGATTTGTGATACAGCAATCATAATCTGATAGCTGGCAAGTTCTGCACTTCCCAGCCAACCCACCATAATGGCACTTAGACTGAAAGAAGCCGTTTCCATGCCCATCTGTGCGGCAATGGGCCAGCCCAACCTGTTCAATAGATTAAAGTCGGACTTGTTGATTCTTCCTCGGCGAAAGCCTTCCCGGAAAGACAGGTAGCGGTGGGTTCCGAAAAATAAGACCAGATAGGCTATTACCATAAGGATACGTGATACCAGCGTGGAGATACCGGCACCCAGTAATCCCAGTTCGGGCATACCAAGCTTACCATAAATAAGAATGTAGTTGCCGATGATATTCAGAATATTGCCGCTTAGCAAAATCCACATCGAAACCTTGGTATCGGTGATGCCGTCGGAAAATTGCTTGAATCCGTTGAACCATAAGACGAAAGGCAGGGAAACCAGCAACACCATGAAGTAAGGCCGCATGTGAGGTATCAGCTCGACTGGCTGCCCCATGTGGTCAAGGTTCAGATAAAGCATTGTCATTACCACGCATACGATGACTGCCAGTAAGGTGTTGGCTGCCAGACTGTTCTTGAGGGTTCTTCCTACTTCGCTCACTTTATGCTGCCCGAACAGGCTGCCTACTACAGGAGTCAGTCCATAGGCAAAGCCTGTACTGAAAATGATGGCAAGGTTGAACATATTGTTTACGAAGCTGGCAGCAGCCAGTTCCGTAGTGCTATGGTGACCAATCATCAGCGTATCGGCAAATCCCAGTACGATGACTCCTATTTGTCCGATGACAATCGGAAGTCCCAGTGACAATAATGCGCGGTAATGTGACTGATTCATTTGATTGCTTTATAGTATAGAATGTTACAGTTTTCGGGTACAAATGTCCGGCGTGCCGTATCCTGTATCTGTCCGACCGTAACCGAACGGTATTTCCCGACTTCCAGATTTATGTCCTCTGCACGTCCCAGCAACTCGAAGAATGCCAGGTTTGTCGCTACGTTCAGGTAATTGATGTTATTGAAAATCTGTTCACTTTCGTAGCGGTTCTTTACCTTCTCCAGTTCATCTTCCGTTACCGGAACCGTTTTTAACTTATCGAGTTCCTGCCATACGGCTTCTTCTGCCTGTTCCAGTGTGACGCCCGATGCCGGTTTGCCCGTAATGTGCAGCAGCCCTTCGTCGAGGCTTCCCGAAATGTAGGCATCGATGGAGGTAAAGAGTTTTTTCTCTTGTACCAGTGTCTGTATGAAACGTGATGAACGTCCGTTCGACAGCAGGTCGGTGATGATGTCGAACACGTGATATTCACGATGGTAACGGTTGCACATGTGGAAAGCCATATACAAGGCATCCACCGGCACTCTTCGTTCTACACTGCGGCGGCGGATGGCTGTCTGAGGACTTTCGGCAGGCAACTGGCGCTTAGGAATCTCGCGTGCCGGTATCGGACCGAACCATTTTTCTGCCAGACGGACTGTTTCGTCGAAGGAGATGTGTCCGGTAACAGCCAGAATAGCATTGTTCGGAGCATAAAAACGGTAGAAAAAACTCTTGACTTCGTCCAGTGTTGCATTGGCAATATGACTGATTTCCTTTCCGATAGTTGGCCAGCGGTACGGGTGAGTCTGGTAAGCCATTTCGCGCAACAAGTGTGACGCGTCGCCGTAAGGCTGGTTCAGATTGCGCTGTTTGAATTCTTCGATGACTACCTGACGCTGTACTTCCAGACTTTGCGGGCTGAAGTCGAGGCTCAGCATCCGGTCACTTTCCAACCAGAATCCTGTTTCCACGTTCTGATAGGGCAGTGTAATGTAGTAATTGGTTATATCGTTATTGGTCCATGCGTTGTTCTCGCCGCCGGCATTCTGTACCGGAGTGTCGTAGTCGGGAATATTCACCGATCCGCCGAACATCAGGTGTTCGAACAGATGAGCAAAGCCGGTGTGCTCCGGATCTTCGTCGCGTGCTCCTACATCGTACAACAAATTGAGGGCAACCATTTGGGTAGAGTTGTCCTCATTGTGCACGATACGCAGCCCGTTGGGCAATGTATAATGGTTTACTTGTATCATTCTTTGTCCGATTTCTCTATTACAGAAGCCTTCAGTATGCGTACATCCTTTTCAGGACGGTCGCTACGGTTCGTCTTTACTGCTTCGATGCGTGCTACTACATCCATTCCGTCTACCACTTCTCCAAAAATCGTATAGCTGCCGTCCAGATGTGGAGCTCCGCCTACTGTGGTATAGGCCTCTATCTGTTCACGGGTAAACTTCAGCGCCGGTTCTTTTTTCACTTCGGCACGTGCCTGTGCTTCGAGGCTGTCTTGCAGTGCCATCAGACCTTCCATGTCGTTGGCTTTACGCATTTTATAGATTTCTTTCATGTGCTTGCGTGCCAGTGCCTGGAATACTGTGTCGAGTCTTGCCTCGTTCAACTGGTTTTCCATGTTGATCATCTGAGCTTCGGAGAACTTTCTACCGGTTACGATATAGAACTGGCAGCCTGATGATTCTCTGTTTGGGTTGACATCATCGCCCTGACGTGCGGCGGCAAGTACACCTCTTTTATGGAAAAACTTCGGATTGATTTCTGCCGGAATGGTATAACCTACGTCACCGGTACCTAAAGTAGTCGTTGTATCGGTAGCAGTCTTGCTCTGCGGGTCGCCTGCCTGAATCATGAAATTCTTGATTACACGGTGGAAAAGTGTGCTGTCGTATACACCTTCTTTCACCAGCTTGATGAAATTGTCACGGTGTTTAGGCGTTTCGTCATACAGCTTTACGGTAATATTTCCCATCGTCGTTTCCAAGCATACAAGTGTTTCGTTTCCTGTTATCATAGAATTTTCTTTTTTTTGACTTCCGGTGCATGCGGTCATGCAGCAGAGAATCAGGGTGAATAAAATGATTGTTTTTTTCATACGGGGTGTGTTTTGTCTGCAAAGGTACAAAAAAGACGTGGCATTTCGGGATATTGTTTTTGTTTTTTGGAAAGGTCGACTTTGTCTGTCGGAGGTTCCTTTACATCTGTTATCGGTTGAAGAATAGCTGTTGTCGCGGGAATATAAAAAAGATGTCAGCACATTTGGAAAAAAACGTGCCGACATCTTTTTATTTTTTGTACAAAAAATTTTTGTTTTTGTACAAATTATGTTGAAATATCTTGGGTACTTGTGCTCAATGCCTTATTCTGCCAGACTAAGCATCTGCGCTTCCTGAGGAACATAATCTCCCTGGAAGAAACGGCTGGCACGGAGCAGGTGACGCCAGATGCTGACCAACTCCTGTGTTTCCTGAAGGATGTTCAGGTAAACCATCGAGGCTTTCAGGCTGGCATTGTCTGCTTCCTGCATGCGATTCATCTGCTGCTTGCGCAGAGCTGAAATCTTATTTTTCAGGGCATCACCTTTTACCAGAATGTCATCGGCCTCGGTATAGTTGTTGTTTTCTATCGCTGTACGTGTACGTTCCATTAACTGGCAGAGTTCTTCGCGTATCGGAAGGAATTCTGTTATACACTCTTTCGAAATCGGGTTGAAGTTATTGTCAACATGTTCCTTGCAAGGTTCGCAGATACGCTTCAAGCAGTAAAGCATCTGTTCGCAACTGTTGCTTCCCAGATGGAACCACGTGTTCTTTTCGATAGCTATTGGAATAGGAATACGACGCAATCCTAAAATCTCTTTACGACGGCGTTTTTTCAACATCTTCTTTTGCTCGTCGGTAGAGTTCATGACTCTTTTCAGTTGCTTCAGGTCTTCGTTGATGAAACCGTCGGTTACTTGCATGTAAGCCTGTTCGGTGTAAGCGATATAATCTGTCAGGGTACCTTTTACATGCTGGCGGAGCAGTGACAGAATCTCTGCCTTGTCTTTGCTTGCCATCATACGTTTGAAGATATCATCCTGCTGTTCCGACTTTTCTTTCTTGCTGTACTTGATGTTGCTGCGGATAAGCAGGAATACAGCTACACAGATAAAGATGAACATGCCCACAAAACTTGTGTAGAACATGATGGCAGTTACCAGTGCACAGATGGTAAAGGCTACGAAAGCAGTGATGAACCATCCGCCAATGACCGACAACATTCCGGTGATACGGTATACGGCACTTTCACGTCCCCACGCACGGTCGGCAAGTGAAGAACCCATTGCCACGATAAAAGTTACATAGGTAGTAGAAAGGGGCAACTTCATGGTTGTACCGATGATAATCAGCAAACCGGAAAGAACCAGGTTGACTGCTGCACGGACCATATCGAATGCAGCTCCGTTTTCCAGAATGACTTCGTCTTTATTGAAACGGCTGTCTATCCAGCGGCGCATGCCTGCCGGAATCACCTTAACCAGAAATTCGTTGATTGCTGTCGCGCGGCGGACGATGGTACGTGCCAGTGCCGACGAACCGAACATTTCGTCACCCTCTTCCTGACGAGCCAGATCGACAGATGTCTTGATTACATTCTTCGCTTTCTTAGAAGTAGCCAGCGCATAAACCATGATGATACCCGAAGCCAGCAGGAAGATTGCTGGAGTCTTGGCTGATGACATCAGTGAGGTCATCATAAAGTCGTGTATGCCTGCACCGTTTGAGTTGGCTACATAGTCGGTATAAGCTGAGAAACCAGCCAAAGGCACACCGATAAAGTTTACAAGGTCGTTTCCAGCAAAAGCAAGAGCCAGCGAGAATGTACCCAGCAATACGATGATGCGGAATACGTTAACCTTGCACCAATGTAAGATTTGCATCAATATAGTGAAGAAAACAAAGCATCCTGCTACAAGCAGTGTTGTGTTTTCGTCTATCCACGCAAGTGATTCGGCACTCATGAACGGTGCACTTTTCAATCCTTTTATCAGGACGAAGTAGGCAAGTGCAGTTACAGAGATACCACCAAATACGCCAATGGTCCACGAAAGATGTTTCTTGTAATTAAAGCTGAAGATAAGACGGGAAATGTATTGTACTACAGTTCCGGCGATGAACGCAATGGCAACTGAAAGGAAAATACCCATGATGACAGACAATGCTTTTTCGGTATTCATCATATCTCCCAGAGAAAGCAGTCCGGTATGGTCGCCGATTATTTTCAGAATAGCAAGAATAAATGTACCTCCCAATAATTCGAAAACCATTGATACGGTAGTCGAGGTAGGGAGTCCGAGAGTGTTGAATACATCCAGCAGCACGACATCCGTTACCATAACGGCAAGCAGAATACACATAATTTCATAGAAACTGAAATTGGCTGGTTGGAAAATACCATGTCGGGCGATGTCCATCATGCCGTTGCTCATGATTGCACCTACGAATACGCCGACTGCCGCAACGATAATAATCGTTCTGTACCGGGCAACCTTTGCACCTACGGCGGAATTCATGAAGTTAACTGCATCGTTGCTGACACCTACTAGCAGGTCGAATATTGCCAGCATGAAAAGGAAAATAACAATTCCTAAATAAAGAGTTTCCATATAATACTATAAAAATGATTTTTTAGCGTGGCAAAGTTATGGAAAATCTGTCAGATGGCTGTTGTTATACGTGTTACATTTCTGTTACAAAATGCGCAGGGCCTATGTTATGAGGGGAAATTGTTTTTTTTAGATTTTCTTCGCATGTTTATCTATTGGAAATTCGTAACTTTGTGCCCTAAACAGGGAATTATTATAGTAATTACTAAAATATTATAGCAATGTCAGAGTCAAAGAGAATAAAAACGGCCTTGGTATCGGTATATCACAAGGACGGTTTGGATGCGATCATTCGTCGTTTGGCGGAAGAAGGTGTAGAATTTTTGTCGACAGGCGGTACACGTCATTTTATTGAGAGTTTGGGATATTCTTGTCATGCAGTAGAAGATCTGACCGGATACCCTTCTATTCTGGGCGGTCGTGTTAAGACACTTCATCCGAAAGTTTTCGGTGGTATTTTGTGCCGTCGCGAACTGGAAGAGGATCGTCAGCAGGTGACTAAATATGAAATTCCTGAAATTGACCTGGTGATTGTCGACCTTTATCCGTTTGAAGATACCGTTGCTTCGGGAGCCGATGCTCAGTCTATCATCGAAAAGATTGATATAGGTGGTATCTCGTTGATTCGTGCCGCTGCAAAGAACTTCAATGATGTTGTTATCGTAGCAAGCAAGGCTCAGTACAAGCCGTTCCTCGACATCATTACAGAAAACGGCGCCGTTACTACACGTGAAGAACGTCGCTGGTTTGCAAAGGAAGCTTTTGCCGTATCTTCTCATTATGACTCGGCTATCTTCGGATGGTTCGACGGAGGCGAAGATTCTGCTTTCCGTTATGCAGCTGAACAGCCGAAGGTGTTGCGCTATGGTGAAAATCCTCATCAGAAAGGTGTTTTCTTCGGAGATCTGGACAAGATGTTTGAACAGATTCATGGAAAGGAAATCTCTTACAACAATCTGCTCGACATCAATGCGGCTGTCGACTTGATTGATGAATTCAAGGGTGAAACCACATTCGCTATCCTGAAGCATAACAATGCTTGCGGACTGGCTTCTCGTCCGGTATTGGTTGATGCATGGCGTGCGGCACTGGCTGGCGATCCTGTTTCTGCTTTCGGAGGTGTGCTGGTGACAAATGCGGTAGTAGACCGTGCTACTGCTGAAGAAATTAACAATTTGTTCTTCGAAGTAATCATCGCTCCCGATTACGATGTAGATGCTTTGCAGATTCTTACCCAGAAGAAGAACCGCATTATCTTGGTCCGCAAAGATGCTGAAACTCCGAAAAAACAGTTCCGCTCTTTGCTGAACGGTGTATTGGTGCAGGATCGTGACTTGAAGACTGAAACTCGTGAAGACCTGAAACAGGTTTCCGAAAAGGCTCCTTCGGATGCTGAAATAGAGGATATGCTGTTCGCCAACAAGATTGTAAAGCAGAGCAAGAGCAATGCTATCGTGCTGGCTAAAGGCAAACAATTGGTTGCCAGCGGTGTAGGACAGACTTCGCGTGTGGATGCTTTGAAACAGGCTATCGAAAAGGCTAAATCGTTCGGATTCGACCTGAACGGAGCGGTAATGGCAAGCGATGCTTTCTTCCCCTTCCCCGACTGTGTGGAACTTGCCGATAAGGAAGGTATCAAAGCTGTTATCCAGCCGGGTGGATCGGTGAAGGACGATCTGACATTCCAGTACTGCAATGCGCACGGTGTGGCTATGGTGGTGACTGGAGTGCGTCATTTTAAACACTAAAATAACTGGATAATCAATGAAGAGTGATTCTTCGTTCATTATTTAAAAAAGATTCTTCAATAGGAAAATTATGGGATTATTCTCTTTTACACAAGAAATAGCAATGGATCTTGGAACTGCCAATACGATTATATTGAGCAATGACAAGATTGTGGTAGATGAACCTTCAGTGGTGGCACTCGACCGCCGTACCGACAAGATGATTGCCGTGGGCGAACGTGCCAAGCTGATGTATGAAAAGGAAAACCCAAACATCCGTACCGTTCGTCCGTTGCGTGATGGCGTGATTGCCGACTTTAACGCGTGCGAACAGATGATGCGTGGTTTAATTAAGAAGGTAAATACGGGACACCGCTTGTTTACTCCTTCACTCCGTATGGTTATCGGTGTGCCTTCAGGTTCTACCGAGGTTGAGTTAAGAGCGGTGCGCGACAGCGCTGAGCATGCTGGTGGACGTGATGTCTATCTGATTTTTGAACCGATGGCTGCTGCTATCGGTATCGGACTGGATGTGGAAGCTCCCGAGGGTAACATGATTGTTGATATAGGTGGTGGTTCTACTGAAATTGCTGTCATTTCATTGGGAGGTATCGTTTCGAATAACTCTATCCGTATTGCCGGGGATGATCTGACTGCCGATATTCAGGAGTATATGAGCCGTCAGCATAATGTAAAGGTCAGTGAACGTATGGCCGAACGTATTAAGATTCATGTAGGTGCTGCCCTGACCGATTTGGGTGAGGAAGCTCCGGAAGATTATATCGTACGTGGACCAAATCGTATCACGGCATTGCCTATGGAGGTTCCGGTTTGCTATCAGGAGATTGCTCACTGCCTGGAAAAGAGCATTGCTAAGATAGAAACAGCTATCCTGAGTGCATTGGAAAATACACCTCCAGAACTGTATGCTGATATCGTAAGCAACGGTATTTATCTGGCTGGTGGCGGCGCGCTGCTGCGTGGACTTGACAAACGTCTGACTGATAAGATCAATATTCCGTTCCATATTGCAGAAGACCCTCTGTTGAGTGTTGCCAAAGGAACGGGTATTGCATTGAAGAATGTCGATCGTTTCTCATTCTTGATGAGATAAAATATACTTGTGCCTTCGGGCATTTGTGAAAATTGCGGAGCCTTTTTTATAATGGCTCCGCATTAATCTTGATATTTTTCTTCTCCGAAGTTGTAGGTATGCGAAATCTGCTGAACTTTTTATTGAAATATGACTACTGGTTGCTCTTCGTCTTGCTGGAGATTGTAAGCTTCATTTTGCTGTTTCGCTTCAACAGCTATCAGGGAAGTGTATTTTTTACTTCCGCCAATCGTGTTGCTGGCAGCGTTTATGAGGTGGCAAGTGAGATAACCTCTTATTTCGGGTTACACAAGGTTAACCGTGATCTGGTACGCCGTAATGTGGAACTGGAATTACAGGTGGAATCGTTGAGTAAAGCTTTAAAGAACTATACGCGCGACACTACGGATGTAGAAAAACAGATGTATACGGATGTGCTGGCTGATTATTCTATTTATCCGGCTGAGGTGGTGAATAACAGCGTGACACATGTGGATAACTATATCACAATCAATAAGGGCTCTGTTGACAGTATTCGTACCGAAATGGGAGTAGTGAGCGGAAATGGGGTAGTCGGCATTGTATATCAGACTTCGGCTCATTACGCTATTATATTGCCGGTATTGAATTCTAAAAGCAGTATCAGTTGCAAGATTCAACGGACGGATTATTTCGGATCGCTGAAATGGAACGGTGGTTCTTCACTTTATGCATGGCTGAAAGATATTCCCCGACATTCAGAATTTTCGCTGGGTGATACGGTGGTAACCAGCGGACATAGTGCCGTCTTCCCGGAAGGAATTCCTGTTGGGGTAGTCGATGATATGGCAGATAGTCATGATGGATTGTCGTATGTGCTGAAGATCAAACTGTTTACTGATTTCGCGCGTTTGAACGATGTGAATGTGATAGCTTCTCGTGCACGGACGGAACAGGCTGTGCTCGAAGATAATATAAAATAAAGGATATGGTATTGTTCTTACATAGATTGGTATGGTTTGTCTTTCTGGTACTGCTTCAGGTACTGGTATTGAATCATGTGCATATCCTGGGCTATGCAACTCCTATGCTTTATGTCTATTATATATTGGTGTTGAATGCCGAGATACCTCGCAAGTCGTTGCTCTTGCAGGCTTTTTTCCTGGGACTGTGCGTGGATATATTCAGTAATACACCGGGCATGAATGCTGCTGCTGCCACTATGATGGCGTTTGCTCGTCGTCCTCTGCTGCGGATGCAGATGCTTCGCGATGTGACGGACGATTATATACCGGGTATCCGTTCAATGGGATTTTATCCTTTTTTCCGGTATGTATTAAGTGGAACGGTCGTGTTTATGGTGACTTTGCAAATAATTGATGCTTTTACTTTTTTCCGCATGAGTGAACTATTGTGGAAGATTGTAACAGATACGCTAATGACGGTAGTGGGTGTTATCTGTATAGACACTATAAGGAGGAAGAAATAGTGGATCGGAATTATAAGCTGTCAAAAAGAAGATATGTCATAGGTGGTGTCGTCCTGACGGTAGTTGCTCTTTTTATTATTCGCTTGTTTGCCTTGCAGATATTGAATGATGACTACCGGAAGAATGCCGACAGCAATGCATTTCTGAAAAAAATTCAATATCCGAGCCGGGGCGTGATATACGACCGTACCGGAAAGTTGCTGGTTTATAATCAGCCGGCTTACGACATAACGGTTGTCATGAAAGAAATTACCTCGCTGGATACTGCCGATTTGTGCAGTACACTGCGGATAACGCCCGAGTTTGTACGCCGTAAGTTTCACGACATGAAGGACCGGCGTTTGAATCCCGGATATTCTCCATATACCAATCAGGTCTTTCTGACTCAGCTCTCTGCTGAGGATTGTGGTATCTTTCAGGAAAAACTTTTTAAGTTTCCCGGCTTTTACATACAGCGGCGTACTATCCGGCAGTATAATTATAATGCGGGGGCGCACATCTTAGGTGATATTGCCGAAGTTTCCAAGCAGGAGATGGAGGATGATGACTATTATCTTCCGGGTGATTTCATCGGAAAGCTGGGAGTTGAGCGTTCGTATGAGAAACAACTTAGGGGAGAAAAAGGGGTGGAAGTCCTGCTTCGCGATGCACACGGACGTATACAGGGGAATTATATGGATGGAAAGTTCGATAAGGCACCTGTACCGGGAAAGAACTTGACGCTGAGTCTGGATATTGAACTTCAAATGTTGGGCGAGAGATTGCTGGAAGGTAAAATTGGCAGTATTGTAGCTATTGAGCCCTCTACGGGTGAAGTGCTTTGTCTGGTATCATCACCTACTTACGATCCCAGTCTGATGATTGGCCGTAGCCGAGGCAAGAATCACATCGAGCTGTCGAAAGATCCGTGGAAGCCTTTGCTGAACCGTGCAATCATGGGAACGTATCCACCGGGATCTACGTTTAAGACCACTCAGGCCTTGACCTTTCTGCAGGAGGGTATCATTACTCCGGGTACAATGTATCCGTGTAGCGGAGGATTTTCGTACCGGGGACTTCATGTCGGTTGTCACTCTCATCCGTCTCCTTTGGCTTTGATACCTGCTATCGCTACTTCTTGTAACGGATATTTCTGCTGGGGATTGTTTCATATGATTGGAGCCCGTCAGAAATATGGTTCCGTGCAGAAAGCCATGAATACATGGCGCGATTATATGGTATCTATGGGATTCGGTTATCAGTTGGGTATTGACTTGCCGGGTGAAAAGCGTGGTATGATCCCTAACGCACAATATTATGACAAGGCATATCGCCGTTCGTGGAATGGTTTGACCATCATCAGTATTGCAATCGGTCAGGGAGAGGTTACGGCTACGCCTTTGCAGATTGCCAATTTGGGAGCAACCATTGCTAATCGGGGATATTTTGTAACTCCTCATGTCGTGAAGGAAGTAGAAGGAGAAGCGCTTGATTCGATGTATGTGACCCGACGTTATACGAAAGTAGAAAAAAGCCATTACGACGAAGTTGTGCAAGGTATGCGTGCGGCTGTATTGGGAGGTACGTGTAGTTTGGCAAATATTCCGGAACTGGAGGTCTGTGGTAAAACTGGTACGGCACAGAATCATGGGAAAGACCACTCTGCATTTATGGGATTTGCTCCGATGAATAATCCGAAAATAGCCATTGCCGTTTATGTAGAGAATGGTGGATGGGGTGCTACATACGGAGTACCTATCGGGCGACTGATGATAGAAAAATATTTGACCGGGAAGCTGACCGAAGCAGATGAGGCATTGGCTACCGATATTCAAAACCGTAGAATTGATTATGGCTTACAGGAAAGATAGTTTATGGAAAACGGTTGACTGGTGGACGATAGCTCTTTATTTCGTCTTGATCGTATGTGGCTGGTTCAGCGTATGCGGAGCCAGTTATGATTACGGTGATCCGGATTTTCTGAACTTTACGACACGTGCTGGAAAACAGTTGATGTGGATTGGTTGTTCTTTCACATTAGGTTTTGTACTGCTGATGCTGGAAGATCGTTTGTATGATACATATGCTTATCTGATTTACGGAATCTTGTTGCTGTTGCTTTTCGGAACGATATTCAATCCGCATGAGATTAAGGGATCGCGTTCGTGGATTGTATTGGGCCCGGTTAGTTTGCAGCCTGCCGAGTTTGCCAAGTTTGCTACAGCACTGGCTTTGGCCAAGTATATGGGCGAATATACCTTTTCCATGGAACGGGGACGGAAGATGCTGGTTGCCCTTGCCATTATCCTTGTTCCGATGTTACTGATTATTTGCCAGAAAGAAACAGGTTCGGCTTTGGTCTATTTGTCATTCTTCCTTGTTCTGTATCGGGAAGGAATGACAGGGTCTATTTTGTTTGCCGGGGTATGTGCCGTAATTTATTTTATTGTCGGAATCCGTTTCAGTAATGAACTGATGGCCGATGGCTTTACTTCGTTGGGAGAATTTGCCGTATTGGGATTGATTGTACTTTTTACGTCATTGCTGGTAAAGGCATATTGTAAAAACAGCGAACGGGCGGTAATTTATATTCTGTCTTTTGGCATTGGTTCGATGTTGTTGGGGTGGCTGTTCTCTTTGTACGTCATACCGTTTAATGTCGTTTATTTGCAAGGTGTAGTATGTGGAGCCCTATGTATTTATTTGGTTTATTTATTTCTGCATGAGCGCATTCGCAACTATCTGTATATATTGGTTTTTGCAATAGGTTCGGTAGGATTTCTTTTCTCTGCCGATTATGTGTTCAATGAAGTGCTTGAACCTCATCAGCAGATACGTATTAAAGTATTGTTAGGAATGGAAGATGATCCTACAGGTGCTGGTTATAATGTAAACCAGAGTAAGATAGCTATTGGCTCGGGAGGATTTCTGGGAAAAGGATTTCTGAACGGTACTCAGACCAAATTGAAGTATGTACCGGAGCAGGATACCGACTTTATCTTTTGTACCGTAGGAGAGGAGCAGGGCTTTGTAGGCTCCTCTATCGTGATTTTGCTGTTTGCCGCATTGATATGGCGGTTAATCTACCTTGCTGAGCGGCAAAGCACGCGTTTCGGAAGGGTATATGGCTATAGTGTGTTAAGTATCTTTTTCTTCCACTTGTTTGTTAATATTGGAATGGTTCTCGGACTGACTCCTGTTATTGGTATTCCTCTTCCTTTCTTCAGTTACGGAGGTTCTTCGCTTTGGGGATTTACCATTTTACTGTTTGTCTTTCTGCGTATTGACGCTGCCCGTGAAAGTTGATAGACGCATACCTACATCACTGATTCCCTTCAGCGATTTGTCGCGCATAATATGAACTATTTGCAGCATGCTGTCGGCTGTCGAGAGATAGATCGGTTCATTGGCAGTAAAGGTAAACTGGTATAAGTTTCCCGATGTGCCTTTTCCTTTCCAGTTTCCCCACTTGTCAGCCAGTTTCAAATGTAATGTGTCTGGGCGTTTGTCGGGAGTGAGCGGGTAAAGTACTTCCAGCCATATATCCTGATATGGATAGTTTTCTGTATGTCTTAATCCTATTTCCAGACTATAATGATGTCTGGTTAGTTGTGATGGTAGGGTATATTTCAAGGTATCTTGTTTAGGCCATCCATTTTCACTTAGGTTCTGGTAAGTATGGTAGACGGTATCATCATTGCAGGCCGCCAGGGAGAATAATAAGATTAATATTCCCCCCGCGGTGCGGATATATGATGAAGTTTTTAGTGTGGTCATGCTATTTCATTGTTGTTTTTTCGTACCTGCCGGCGTGGACGGTTAGGTTGTCTGTTGCCTCCTTCCGGCTGCTGTTGCTGGGTACGTGCTTCCGGCTGGTTAGGCTGTTGTTTGTTGTCGGCTGGACGCGGAGTGTTTCCTTGTTTTTTCCCTTCCGGCTGCTGTTGCTGGGCACGTACCTCCGGCTGGTTAGGTTGTTGTTTGTTGTCGGCCGGACGGGGAGCGTTTCCTTGTTTTTTCCCTTCCGGCAGCTGTTGCTGGGCACGTACCTCCGGCTGGTTAGGTTGTTGTTTGTTGTCGGCTGGACGCGGAGCATTTCCTTGCTTCTGAGGACGATTTCCTCTGTCATTCCGGCGTTTTTCTCCCTGACGGTCTTCTTTCCGTCTTTCTTTTCCGTTGGTTGTAGGGATATTTGCAGAAGCTGCTGTATTATTTTCTCCCTTTACCTGATTCTCAACCTTTTCCTGATTAGGCATATCCTTGTTGGGTAGAAGCTTCTGAGCATTGTTATCCTGTTGTACATTAGCCTGACGAGCCTCTCCGTTTCTTTTTTTCTTTCGGTTCTTATTATTCCGGCTTTTATCGAAACGGGTTACACTTTCCTGTTCCAGCAAATCTTTCGGACGTGCTGGCTCATGCATCCCATTGTCATTTAATTTTTCAGGCTTTTCACCACGACGGTTCATGTTGATTACTTCGAAGGCACGACGTGCAGTAAGAGTAACTTCGTTGGCAAGGAAACTCTTGTCGGTAGAATAAATGATTTCTCCTTTCAGAATATCAGCCTTGAAATAATAGTACGTCGCATCCATTGTTTCGAGTGTAATCTCTTTGCTGGGAAGTCGTTTCTGGCATTCTACGTAGGCATCTACTTCGTAGTTGAGGCAACATTTCAGCTTGGCACATTGTCCTGCCAGCTTTTGAGGATTTAACGAAATATCCTGATAGCGTGCGGCCCCTGTAGATACAGAAATGAAGTTTGTCATCCATGTAGCGCAACACAGTTCCCGTCCGCAAGGACCGATACCGCCGATGCGTCCTGCTTCCTGACGGGCACCGATCTGTTTCATTTCGATGCGCACGCGGAAAGCTTCGGCCAGTACTTTGATAAGCTGACGGAAGTCTACTCGTTCATCAGCGATATAATAGAAGATAGCCTTGTTTCCGTCGCCCTGATACTCCACATCGCCAATTTTCATTTGCAGTCCCAGTTCGGCAGCAATCTGGCGTGAACGAATCATTGTAGCATGTTCACGGCTTTTAGCTTCCTCATATTTTTCCATATCCACCGGTTTTGCCTTGCGGTATACACGGCGTATTTCAGCATCCGGCTTTATATTAGCCTTGCGCATCTGTAACGGTACAAGGCGTCCTGTCAGCGTTACAGTACCTATATCATGCCCCGGGCTGGCTTCTACGGCTACGATGTCACCTTTTTCCAGTTTCAGGTGATTGCTGTTCTTGAAATATCCTTTCCGGGTATTTTTGAACTGTACTTCCACCATATCCTGTTCTTCGCTGTTGCCCGGTATATCTGCCAGCCAGTCGTAGGTATTCAGTTTATTATCTTGTCTTCCGCAGCCCTTGCAACACAATGAGCCACTTCCGTTTTTCAGTATAAATTTGTTCATAGTTTCAATTCTTTAGTAGTACAATCATTTTCAGGGCGAAATCGAAGAATACGAATTTAGGGTTTACATTCTGTTCGATATGTCGTCCGGCTTCCTCCAGCTCATCCATGATACCCATGACGTTTCTTTCGTTGACGAAAGGAGCAAATCGAGAAGCAAATTGAGCTTCTTCACGTCCCAGAAAATTCATTTCCGAACAGTGGAAGTTATATATAAAGTTTTCCCGTATCATGCGCTGGCAGTATGCCAGTAGATTTTTCTGTCGTTCTCTGCCTAATGCAGCAACTTGTTCACTCCAGGCTTTCATCTCCTTTAAGCGTCGTGCGTAAGCCAGTCGCATCAGCGAAGTGAACAATTCGAAGAAGAGGCGGTTCTCTTCTCCCAGATGTATGTTTTCTATTGCCCGCAATACACTTCCCGCAGATAGGTGTGCGATATCGGCTGCATCGTCCGGCTGGAGCATGTATCGTGTACGTAATAGTCCGGCTATGTCATCCTCACTCAATGGAGGCAGATTGAAGCGCTGCATACGGCTGGTCAGGGTAGGCAGGATATTTTCAGGTGCTTCACTCACCAGTAAGAACAAGGTATAGGCGGGCGGCTCTTCAAGTAGTTTTAGTAACTTGTTTCCGCATTCTGCATTCATCTTTTCCGGAAGCCATACAATCATGATTTTATAACCTCCCTCTCCCGCTTTCAGAGAAAGTTTCCGTTGAATTTCATCACTCTCGCGTACAAAAATCTGTGCCTGTTGGTTTTCTGCTCCCATGCGTGCCAGCCAGTTGGCAAGCGAAAAATAAGGCGAATCGATAATCTGCTGTCGCCATACATCAATGAAATCGTCGGATACGGTGTCGCGTCCGGCTTTTTTCTTGATGACCGGAAAAGCAAAATGAACGTCGGGATGTATCAGTTTGTTCATTTTTATACACGAAGGACATTTACCGCAGGCGTCTTCTTCACCCGGATTTTCGCAACACAGATAGCGTGCCAGTGCCAATGCCAGTGGTAATTTGCCTGTACCTTCTGCACCACAGAACAGTATAGCGTGTGGCACTCGTCCCTCGTGAACGAGTGTCAGTAAATGGCGTTTCGCCTCATTTTGTCCTATGACGTCTTTAAAAAACACGGTTAATAAATTTCTTTTGCTACGCGGCGTACGCTTTCTGTAGCTCCAACGGTATAAAAATGAATGCTGGGAACACCGTGAGCTATCAGTTCGCGGCACTGGTTAATACACCATTCCACTCCCAGTTGACGGGCTTCTTCGTCCGTCTGGCATTTTAAGGCTTCCACAGCCAGCTCCTGAGGTAAGTCTACTTTAAATGTTTTGGGGATGACAGACAACTGAGACAGTTTGCTGAACGGTTTGATTCCCGGAATGATAGGAATGTCAATTCCTTCTTGACGCACACGGTCTACAAAATCGAAGAACTTGCGGTTGTCGTAAAATAACTGTGTTACGGCATATTCCGCTCCCGCTTCGACCTTTTTTTTCAGCCAGTAGATATCCTGTTCCATGTTAGGAGCTTCTTCGTGCTTCTCCGGATAGCAGGCAACTCCATAGCTGAACGGTCGTACTGGTGCTTTGATCGGTGAACCATCGACAAACACTCCACGGTTGAAGTCATTGATTTGCTGTTCCAGTTCTACGGCGTGTGCATAGCCTCCTGGCTCGGGAGTAAAGACTTGTTCGTGTTTAGCCTTGTCGCCGCGTAAAATCAGCAGGTCGGTAATGCCCAAGAACTGCAGGTCCAGTAGTACATATTCGGTATCCTCACGTGTAAATCCGCTACATAGAATATGCGGCACTACCGTGATATTATACTTGTTCTGTATGGCTGCTGCCACTGCTACCGTACCCGGACGGCGACGGATTCGCTTACGTTCATATAGCCCGTTGCCCAGTTCGCGGTAAACATACTCGCTACGGTGCGTAGTTATGTTAATATATTTCGGGTCGAATTCGCGTAAGGAATCGATGGTTTCGTATAATTTTTCTATCCCTGTGCCTTTTAATGGAGGAAGTATCTCGAATGAAAAGGCAGTCTTTTCAGGTGATTTGATTAAGTCAATTACTCTCATTTCACTATTTTTGCGCCTTGTTAAGGGGTTACATATTTGGCAAAAATAAGAAAAATATTGTACTTAACGGGAGAATGTTTCTTAAAAAATTTAATTTGGTTGCCGATACATCAGAGCACGGGGGTAAACAGATGAGCGAACCATCCGACAAAGCGTTTCCACGGCGTTCGTTTCTTGTAAACCTCCTTGGTCATAATCGTACTGTTTTGCTTGTCGGCACTGAATATGTCAGTCAACTGTGAGGTTATCGGAAGGTCGAATACAAAAGCATTTATCTCGTAGTCATATCTCAGGCTGCGGCTGTTCAGGTTTGTACTTCCTACCGTACAGAAGCGCTCGTCTACCATCATAACCTTCGAATGGTGAAATCCTCCGTTGTAAACATAAATATGGGCTCCCTTTTTTCTCAGCTGATTGGCGAGATAGAATGCTGCATCGGGGGTAAAGCTGATATCCGACTTACCGGGAATCATAATTTCTACTCTGACTCCACGGTCGACGGCTCTTTCGATTGCACGGCGTATGCTGGCAGTGGGAGTAAAGTATGGATTAATGATTTGTATCTTTCGTTCTGCTGTATTGATGGCTGCAATGTAGGCGTGCCTCATTGCTTCCGGAGATATTTTCGGAACTCGTTGTACAATAGCTACCTGATGACCGGCATGTACGGGTGCTGCATTCAGAGAATCTTTTCCAAAAGGGAAAAATTCATCACCTTCTATATGCTGTTTGGTTTCTTTGTTCCACATGGTAAGAAAAGCCTGTTGCAGTTTTTCCACGGCAGGTCCTTTGATGCGGATATGCATATCTCTCCAGGCTCCGATTTTGGGCAGTCCATTGATATAATAGTCTGCAATATTCATACCTCCCGTATATCCGACCTTTCCGTCTATTACAACGATTTTCTGGTGGTCGCGGCTTGCGGCATGATTTACGTATGGAAATGTTATCGGGTCGAATGTGACGATTTCTATACCTTCCTTACTTAGTTTTTTGAGCAATCTTTTTCGAAGTGGGCGGTTGTTCGACATGTTTCCAAAAGCATCGAACATGGCTCTGACCTTTACTCCCTCTTTAACTTTCAGTGCGAGCAGGTCGAAAAGTGCATTTCCGATGGAATCATTTCTGAAATTAAAATATTCCAGATGAATGTGATGCTTTGCCTTTTTGATTTCTTCAAAAAGGTCATTGAACTTTTCTCTTCCGCTTGGTAAAAGTTTCAGTTCATTATTGTTGATGATTTCTACGTTCTGCTCACGCAGATATCTTGCAAACAGAGAATCGGCAGGCAGGTATTCGGCTATTGTATCCTCTTCTGCCACATATGATTGTGATTGTGCATATCCGGGTACGCCGAATTTCACAATCAATAGGATTAAACAAAAAAATATTTTGTGAAATCTGTAGTCATTCATGCATCGATAGTTTTTGTGAGGTGCAAAAATATGGATTTTAATTAAGAATTAATAATGACTATGCCAGCTTTTCTGCAAATAGTTACTATTTGACTGTAAAATCAGATGAAAAGACCGTTTCTTGCAATCTGTTGTAAGATTTGAAAGTGTATGATTATATAGTCATAATATCTAACCTTATACGACTTTGTATGTGTAATAAAAATTGAGAAGAAAGTTGTTAGATACATATTTACTGAGAATAATTACGTTTGGTATCTTTACAAAGTAAGAGTAGATTATTAAAATTTTCTATAATTTTGTAATAAAGAAAATACGTATTTGTGAGATATACCTAAAATGAAAATTAGATGAAAAACTTGCCTTTGTTGATCTGTTTATGGTTATTTGCTGTAGTACAGCTTAATGCTCAGACTTCTTCATTGGATCGTTTGTTGTTGAGTCTGGATACTATTTTAATACATAGTGAGGATTATGCGAAAGAAAAAGAGATGAAGATAAAGCAACTTCGTATGCGTAAGGTTCCTTCTAATTTAGAAGAAAAATTCTGGTTCAATAAAATGTTTTATGATGAATATTATGTGTATAATGCCGATACAGCAATGGTGTATGTAGTAGATAATATTCGTATTGCCCAGCAACTTAATAAGTCGGAATGGGAGCAGGAGTGGAGGTTGAACCGGGTTTTCTTGTTGGTCGCTACCGGATTATTGTATGAAGCAGAAACCGAGTTGAAGCAGATTGATGAAAACCGTTTGCCTTCGGATTTGCGCTTGCAGTATTATGACCGTAAGATTTATTTATATTCTCATTTAAGTCAATATGTAGGAAAGCCTGAATATGCCAAAATCTATTATGAGGATGAAATAAAGCTCAAGGAAGAAGCTCAAAAGATGGTCAATACAGGAACCCCTTTTTATTATTGGTTTAAGGCCATGTTTTATCGGGATTTCCCTGATTCGATGGAATATGATACATTGAAAACCCAGTTAAAAGCAATTGTTGAACACTCTTCATTGAATACCCGTATGGATGCGATGAATTCGTACGTATTGGCACGTATGTACATGAACGAAGGAGATGAAGATAATTACATGCGTTATCTGATTTATTCTTCCATTGCTGACGTGCGCATCTGTAATCGGGATATAGCGTCGATGGAAGAGTTATCGTCCTTACTCTATAAACGTAATGATATCGACAGAGGGTATACCTACATTAATTATTGTTTGCAGATGGCGCTTAAATATCCCAACAGAGTGCGTGTGGTAGGAATTTCTACTGTCTTGGATAAATTACATCAGGCCTACCAGGAACGAAATATTTTACAGGAAAAGCGGCTGAAGAATTTTCTTTATACGGTGAGTATTCTGTCGGTCGTATTGCTGGTGGCAGTGTGTCTGATTTATATTCAGTTCAGGAAGTTGGCAAAGTCAAAAGCTCAGCAGCATGAAACCAATAAATTGTTGAATTCACATGTGGAAGAATTGTCGGAAGCCTATAAGATGCTGGCCAATGTCAATGAAGAACTAAGTCGTGTAAATGAACAATTGAAGTCTACCAATAATCAGTTACTGGAAGCAAACTATGTAAAAGAAGAATACATTGGCTACGTTTTTTCCATTTGTTCCAGTTACATCAGTAAACTGGAAGAATACCGTAAAAATGTCAATCGTAAGTTAAAGACCGGACAAGTGGAAGAGTTGAAATCATGGTCTGCCAGTACCAGTATTGTTCAGAGTGAGCTAAAAGAGTTCTATCATAGTTTCGATGCTATTTTCTTACATGTTTATCCCGATTTTGTCGATGATTTTAATGCTTTGCTTCGTCCAGAAGAAAGAGTTGTATTGAAAGATGGAGAACTGCTGAATACTGAACTGCGTATTTACGCACTTGTTCGTTTGGGTATTAATGATAGTGTGAAAATTGCTGAGTTTCTCCATTGTTCTCCCCAGACCGTTTATAATAACCGACTGAGAACACGAAATAAAGCTGTCATTCCGAAAGAAAATTTTGCGGAAGTGGTACGTTCACTTGGGAAAATGCAACGGTAATACCTGTTGAATTTTCTTCTTTTAGTCTGAAGAAGTTTACCTCTTGTATAATTTACCTACTTGAAAATCAGCGTTCTTCTCTTGTTTCCCTTTACTTGTGCTTTTTACCGAGTCATACACGGTGATATTTCTGATTTTAATTTTGCCGCAGAGATTCAAACCGTAATGTTAACTTTAAAAACAGATTTATGAGCACAAGAGTAAATCAATCGCAAGCTGTGAGATATGTTGTGGCTGTCTGGGGCTTGCTGTTTTTCTTCTCATTCAGTCTGTATGCACAGAAGCTGAATGTGACAGGAAATGTAAAGGATGCTACTGGTGAAACAATTATTGGAGCCAGTGTCCTGGTGAAAGGAACGACCAACGGAACCATTACTGATTTCGATGGAAATTTTAGTCTCTCCGATGTTGACCAAGGTAGTGTTATCGAAGTTTCTTATATCGGTTATACTACTCAGTCCATAACCGTTAAGGATGCTTCTCCTCTAAAGGTCATTTTAAAGGAAGATGCCGAAACATTGGAAGAGGTCGTGGTGGTAGGATATGGAGTTCAGAAGAAAGCCAATCTTACGGGAGCTGTGACTTCCATGAAAAGTGATGAACTGATCAAGTCGCGTGCGGCCAATGCGACGACGGCACTTGTAGGTCAGATGCCGGGATTGATTTCCAAACAGGCTAAGGGAGAACCAGGTGCCGATGATGCCAATATTTATATTCGTGGTATTGCTACCTTTCAGGGAGATACATCACCGGCCTATATTATCGATGGTATCGAACGTTCTGCTTCCGATTTTGCCCGTATGGATCCGAACGATATTGAGTCCATTAATGTTTTGAAGGATGCGGCTTCGGCAGCTATCTTTGGTATGCGTGGTGCCAATGGCGTCATTGTGATTACTACCAAGCGAGGAAATACCGGAAAGGCGTCCATTAAGTATTCGGGAAGTGTTTCCATACAGAGCCCTACCAAACTTCCTGAATTTGCCAATTCGTATGATTATGCCCGTCTGTCAAACCAGTATTTCGGTCGTGAGTTGTATACACAAGAAGCTATCCAGAAATACCTCGATGGTTCCGATCCGGAACTTTATCCAAATACCAATTGGTATGATGAGATGCTGACCAAGAACGCTATCCAGAATCAGCATAATATTTCTATCTCGGGTGGCTCAGAAAAAATCAATTACTATGTAAGTTTAGGTTATCTGAATCAGGGAGGTCTGTGGGATGATTTGAACTATCGTCGTTATAACCTGAGAAGTAACATCGATGCACAGATTACCAGTACTACCCGTTTGGGAGTAGACATTTCCGGTCGTCTGGAAAATTCCCTGAATTCGGGAAGTAGCGAAGGCGTGTTCCAACAACTGGTACGAAATACGCCGGTTCTGTTATGCCGCTATCCAGACGGAACGTTTGCCGTGCCCGATGCGACTCATCCCAATGTAGTGGCTTCCAACCAGCCGGGTGGCAGTTACAGCAAAGGAAATACTTTTGTGGTAGATGCCAGAGTACAACTCGAACAAAAACTCGATTTTATCACAGAAGGTCTGTCGGCTAAAGGTGTGATGTCTTATAGTAAAAATACCTACGACAATAAAGCATGGAGTGTTTCTCCTTATGTTTATTCAAAAGATGCCGACGGAGAGTATGTTCTGAAACCTCGTTCTAGTGCAAGTCTGGGGCTGACTCAGAATAACAGTAACTATCAGGAATATCAGTTGCAGTTAAATTATGACCGTTCATTCGGCAACCATAATGTTACGGCCATGGCGATGGTACTGGCCCGTAAGGGATTTACAGCCAATTCGTATATGCAGCGTAATTCTTTTGATTCGGAAATCTTGGATCAGATCAATGCTGGTAATACCGAAGGACAGACCATGAGTGCTGTCGACAGTGAAACAGCCCGCGCAAGTTATATGGCACGTATCAATTACAACTACGCTTCCAAGTACCTCGTAGAATTTAATATTCGTCGTGATGGTTCTGAAAACTTTGCTCCTGATAAGCGCTGGGGTACCTTTGCTTCTGCATCTTTGGGATGGGTTGTTTCGGAAGAGCCTTTCTTCCAGTCGTTGAAAAATACAGTCGATTTTCTGAAGGTACGTGCTTCCTACGGTACACTGGGTAACGATAATACCGGTGGTGTTTCATTCCCGTATTACAGCCGCTTCGAATTATATGGCAGCGATGTAATGGCGAGCAATGGATTTATGAATAACTTGGGTGATTATGCTTTCGGTGATTTGGTGACGAAAGGTCTTGTTCCCGGTGCTATTGCTAATCCACTTGCTACATGGGAGAAATCGAATAAAGCGAATGTTGCCATTGATGCAACTTTGTTTAGCAAGCTCAACTTTACAGTCGATTTCTTTACAGAAAGAAGAACCAATATTCTTACCCAACGTACATCAGAGATTCCTTCTTCATTTGGAGGTACCTTACCGTTGGAAAACTTGGGGGTTGTAGACAATAAAGGTATCGATCTTTCTATCAATTACCATAATACGATTGGAAAAGTAATGTACTCGGTAGGTGGAAACTTCACTTTTGCCCGTAACAAGATAATCGAAATGGCAGAAGCGGAAGGCACTTCCGAGCTGATGAGAAAGACCGGACGCTCAATTAATGGATATTATGGTTACAAGACAGACGGTATTTTCCAGTCACAGGAAGAAATAGACAATTATGCAAAGCAGGAAGTAGCTGGAGCTGGTTATGTTACCCAAGTGGGTGATATCAAATATGTGGATGTCGATGGTAACGGGGTAGTTAATTCCGACGATATGACGTATTTAG
>NZ_JBBKBJ010000021.1:0-59350 GCF_037890145.1 Phocaeicola sp. HCN-6420 | reverse complement strand
GCTGAAAAGGGGAGAGATGGTGTTTTATCAGCGTACAGACGGACAATACGTGATGCACCGCATCTACAAGGTAAAAGGGAAAGAGTTTTACATGGTAGGGGATGCGCAAACTGATATTGAAGGTCCTCTCAGCGAAAAACAGATTTTTGCCCGTGTCACAAAAGTCAGACGAAAAGGAAAGTTGATACAGCCAGGGGACTTCTGGTGGTGGTTCTTTGCTAAGGTATGGCTCAGTCTGGTTTCTGTACGTCCGTTCATCATTAAAATATATGGCTTATGTTCTCGTTCTTAGCGTTTTTAGTCACTACACCGCTGACTTTTATCCTGCTTCCGCTGATTATCGCCTGGTTTTTGAAGAACCGGACTACAAAAAGGATATTGTATGGCATCGTCATCGTGCTGACTTTAGTCTTTACCAATACGCCGCTGCTGAAAATGGCGGAAGAACAATGGTATAAGGAATATGACCATCCACTGCCGGAAGGTAAAACGTATACGTATGGCATCGTACTGGGTGGATATAGTTTCTGGGACTGGGAACGAAATCGTCCAGAGTTCAGTGGAATAGCGGACCGGCTGACGGAGGGAATCCGGCTGTATAAGTGTGGAAGGATTGAAAAACTGGTACTGGCCTCGGATGGCTCTATTATTCATAGCAAGGATGGAAAAGGCTTACAGGGAAATCCGCAGGGGATGATGAAATACTTGAACGAGCTGGGTATTCCCAAGGAGGATATCATTCTGGAAACGTTTGCCAACAATACGAGGGAGAATGTTACGTTTACCAAAGAGTTGCTGGGCAAGGAGATAAATACGGCTCCCGTACTGATTATTACTTCTGCCGTACACATGAAGCGTTCGGTCAGTGCTTTTCAGGCGGAAGGGATTTATCCGGACTGCTATATTACAGATACGTGGGTAAATGTAAAAGGACAGAGCGTGAGTTTCCTGCCTTCTGTGGGTACATTGCTACAATGGCCGGAACTACTGCATGAATGGGTAGGGTACGTGGTCTATAAATTCTTATACTCTTAAAGAACCTTAACGAAACACCCTCCATACCCGATTTATTTGTTATTTTGCAGCAAATTAGGGAATAAAGTGAATATACTCAATATAGATACATGTCCCCTCTGCGGAAAAAAGCATTTCGAAGAGGTGCTGACTTGCACAGATCATTATGCGACCGGTGAAAAATTTACGATTTACCGCTGTACAGCGTGTGGCTTTCTGTTTACACAGCATGTACCCGATGAAAGTGTAATAGGCCGGTATTACGAATCGCCGGATTACATTTCACATACGGATACGCGTAAGGGACTGGCAAACCGCCTGTACCATTATGTACGCGGATATATGCTGGGAAGAAAAGCAGCACTGATAGAACGGATTTGTGGAACTCGAAACGGTGAACTGCTCGACATCGGTACGGGTACTGGATATTTCAGCCGGTATATGCAAAAACGAGGCTGGAAAGTTTCGGCTATCGAGAAAAGCCCGCAGGCACGGGCATTTGCACGGGAACACTTCGGACTGGAAGTAGGTGCTCCTGAGGTATTGGCTACTTATGGAAAGGCTGCTTTCGATGTGGTCACGTTGTGGCACGTCATGGAACACCTGCAAGATATTAACGGTACATGGCAACGACTCTCTGAAATACTGAAGGAAAAGGGAGTACTGGTAGTTGCAGTGCCTAATCCTTGTTCGTTCGATGCCCAACATTACAAAGAGGTATGGGCAGCATATGATGTACCACGTCATTTGTGGCATTTTACACCATCGGCTATGCAACAATTCGGGGCAAAGTTCGGATTTATCTTAACCGAACGGCATCCGATGCCATTTGATGCGTTTTATGTTTCAATGCTTTCGGAAAAATATCGGGGAAGCCGTATGTCTTTCTTGAAAGGGATGGTTACGGGAACAGAAGCGTGGTTTGCTTCGCTGGTAAAAAAGGAACGAAGCAGTTCCATGATTTATGTATTCAGAAAAAAATAAGGTTATGAGCAGAAAATCAGGGTCTTTCTTTGATATGCAGTTTATAACGTCGAGCATCAGTACGATGCTGGTGCTGCTCCTGCTGGGGATAGTGGTCTTCTTTGTAATGGCTGCCAACAATCTTTCTGTATATGTCCGCGAAAATATTGCATTCTCGGTATTGGTGAGTGACGATATGAAGGAGCCGGATATCTTGCATTTCCAAAAGCAACTGAACAAGGAACCTTATGTGAAACAGACTACTTATATTTCGAAAGCTCAGGCTTTGAAAGAGCAGACGGAGGCTATGGGGACGGATCCCGCGGAGTTCTTAGGACATAATCCGTTTACGGCTTCTATCGAAATCAAATTGAATGCTGATTATGCTAATTCGGACAGTATCGCATGGATAAAGGATGAGATTCAATCGAATAAGCAGGTTATAGAAATCAATTACCCGCAAGACTTGCTGGATGCTGTAAACAGCAATATCCGGAAAATCAGTATCGTACTGCTGGGACTGGCTGCACTGCTGACTTTGATCTCGTTTGCATTGATTAATAATACAATCCGACTGGCAGTTTACTCCAAACGGTTTATCATTCATACCATGAAGCTGGTGGGGGCAAGCTGGTCGTTTATCCGACGGCCGTTCTTAATTCGGAATGTATGGATTGGAATACTGGCTGCAACAATGGCGGATGCAATTCTGATAGGACTGGCTTACATGCTGGTAAAATATGAACCGGATTTACTCGCTGTTGTTACTCCTGAGGTGATGATTACGGTTATGGGATCGGTGTTCGTTTTCGGAGTGATAATTACTTCTGCATGTGCACTTATCTCAATCAACAAGTATCTCCGAATGAAGGTGAGCGAGTTATACTATATATAAAAAGAAATAGATACTAACTAATCAATATTTCATAGTAACATGGACAAAAAGAATTTTGCCTTTGATAAGACGAACTTCATCCTGCTGGCAGCAGGTATGGTGGTGATTATCATCGGTTTCCTGCTGATGTCGGGCCCTGGCTCGACAGAAACAACATTTGAGCCTGATATTTTCAGTGTACGACGTATCAAAGTGGCTCCGGTGGTTTGCTTCCTGGGATTTATTTTTATGATTTATGGTATACTGCGAAAACCAAAGAGTACGCAGGATAATGATAATAATGTAGCGGAATGAGCTGGATAGAAGCATTAATTTTGGGAATTCTGCAGGGACTGACGGAATACTTACCTGTGAGTAGTAGTGGACATCTGGCTATCGGATCGGCACTGTTCGGTATTGAAGGAGAGGAAAATCTGACATTTACAATCGTAGTGCATGTGGCTACGGTGTTGAGTACGTTGGTTATTTTATGGAAAGAAATCGACTGGATATTCCGCGGATTGTTTAAATGGCAGTTGAATGAGGAAACGAAATATGTACTGAACATCATTATTTCAATGATTCCTATAGGTATTGTTGGGGTGTTCTTTAAGGATTATGTAGAGGATATTTTCGGCTCAGGACTGCTGATTGTAGGCTGCATGCTCTTGCTGACAGCTGTACTGCTGGCTTTCTCGTATTACGCAAAACCAAGACAGAAGGAACGCATCAGTATGAAGGATGCGTTTATCATCGGACTGGCTCAGGCTTGTGCTGTAATGCCCGGATTGTCGCGCTCGGGTAGTACGATTGCTACAGGACTGATTTTAGGAAATAAGAAAGAAACGCTGGCACAATTCTCGTTTTTAATGGTGATACCACCTATTTTGGGAGAAGCGTTGCTGGATGGAATGAAGATTATGAAGGATGCTTCGGTCGCTACTGCCAGCATCAGCACAACCTCGCTGGTTGTGGGCTTTCTGGCGGCTTTCATTTCTGGATGCGTCGCTTGTAAATGGATGATTAATATTGTGAAGAAAGGTAAGCTGATCTGGTTTGGCGTATATTGTGCCATCGTGGGTATTATAACCATCATTGCCAGCTTGTAACGATAAAAACAAACGGATGAACTTTAAAGAAGGAGAAGTGTTATACTTTGACAAGCCGCTACGATGGACATCGTTCGCGCTTGTGAATAAGGTGAGATACCATATCAGCCGTAAACTGGGAGTAAAAAAGATTAAGGTGGGACATGCGGGAACCCTTGACCCTTTGGCAACCGGAGTAATGATTGTCTGTACGGGAAAGGCCACCAAACGAATCGAGGAGTTCCAGTATCATACGAAGGAGTATATTGCAACACTGAAGTTAGGGGCGACAACACCGTCGTACGACCTGGAAAAAGAGATTGACGCAACTTATCCTACGGAGCATATCACTCGACAGTTGGTGGAAGACACGCTGAAAAATTTCGTAGGGACAATCGAACAGATACCACCAGCTTTCTCGGCTTGTAAGGTGGACGGAAAAAGAGCTTACGACCTTGCCCGAAAAGGGAATGAGGTGGAACTTAAGCCTAAAACATTAGTGATCGACGAAATTGAGCTGCTGGAATGTGACTTGCCGGTAATAAAAATACGGGTGGTATGCAGCAAGGGAACATATATCCGTGCTCTGGCACGCGACATCGGTGAAGCACTGGGAAGCGGAGCACATCTGATCGGTCTGATACGAACCCGGGTAGGAAAGGTTAAACTGGAAGACTGTATGCAGGTAGAGAACTTTGAAACATGGCTCGACCAACAAGATATAGAAATTACAAACGATTAAGGAAAGGATAATTAAGATGAAACTGTCACAATTTAAATTTAAATTGCCGGAAGAGAAAATTGCATTACATCCTGCAAAGTACAGAGATGAGTCGCGACTGATGGTGGTTCACAAGGCTACCGGACAGATAGAACATGTGATATTCAAGGATATCTTGAATTATTTTGATGACAAGGACGTATTTATCTTTAATGATACAAAGGTATTTCCTGCACGTTTATATGGTAATAAAGAAAAAACCGGAGCACGTATTGAAGTGTTCTTGTTGCGTGAGCTGAACGAGGAACTGCGCCTGTGGGATGTTCTGGTAGATCCGGCTCGTAAAATACGTATCGGAAACAAATTGTACTTCGGAGATGATGATTCGATGGTAGCGGAAGTTATCGATAATACAACTTCACGCGGACGTACACTGCGTTTCTTGTACGACGGACCGCATGACGAATTCAAAAAGGCTCTGTATGCACTCGGTGAACCACCGTTGCCTCCATTTATTCACCGTCCGGCAGAACCGGAAGATGAAGAACGCTTCCAGACAATATTTGCCAAGAATGAAGGAGCAGTAACCGTTCCGGCTGCTGGATTACACTTTAGCCGTGAGCTGATGAAGCGTATGGAAATCAAAGGCATTGAATTCTCTTTCATTACAATGCATTGTGGATTGGGAGGCTTCCGCGATATTGACGTGGAAGATCTGACTAAACATAAAATGGATTCGGAACAGATGTTTGTAGAGTCTGAGGCTTGCCGTATCGTAAACGATGCAAAGGACCGTGGCAACAAGGTATGCGCTGTAGGCACAAGCGTAATGCGTGCCATTGAAACAGCTGTAGGTACCGACGGACGACTGAAAGAGTTTGAGGGATGGACCAATAAGTTTATTTTCCCGCCATATGAATTCTCGCTGGCAGACGCAATGGTCAGCAACTTCCATATGCCATTGTCTACCATGCTGATGCTGGTTTGCTCGTATGGTGGCTACGAGCTGATTATGGATGCATACAACATCGCATTGAAAGAGGGATATCGCTTCGGTACATATGGCGACGCAATGCTGATTTTGGATAAATAAACGTACAATTATGGCTAAGGTTTACTTAGGTCTGGGTACGAATATGGGCGATAAAGAAGCAAATTTACGTATTGCTGTTCAATTGATAAATGAAAGGATAGGGAAGGTGACTTCCCTATCTTCTTTTTATGAAACGGCTCCATGGGGATTTGTTTCGGAAAATAGTTTTCTGAATGCAGCTGCTTGTGTGGAAACACAACGGACGCCTGAGGAGGTACTGCATTTGACTCAGACGATTGAAAAGGAACTGGGCAGAACGCTTAAATCGAAGAATGGTGTATACTGTGATCGTATCATTGATATCGACTTGCTGATGTACGGAGAGGTCACCTTGCAGTCACCGGAACTGACTTTACCGCATCCACTGATGACTGAACGGGAATTTGTTCTGGAACCACTGGCTGAAATTGCTGGAAATGTAGTACATCCGGTATTAAAACAAACCATCGGGGAACTATATACTTTGTATAAAGCTATGTTAAAAGAAGAATAATTTGTAATTATTCCAATTTATATCTGTATTTTTGCACCCGAAAATAAAAGTGGAAAGATTTGAGTAGCTTGCAACCACGGAAAAAAATGCTAAAACACATAGTAAACCCTTCCCTGATACAATTTCTACTCTGTCCGTACACGGATAATATTTAACTAATCCTTTTAATAGTAAAGACATGGGATATTTATTCACATCCGAATCGGTGTCGGAAGGACACCCCGATAAAGTGGCGGATCAGATTTCCGACGCTGTGCTTGACAAACTGTTGGCTTATGACCCCAGTTCAAAAGTAGCTTGCGAAACGCTGGTAACTACCGGACAGGTGGTACTGGCAGGAGAAGTGAAAACGAAAGCATACATCGACCTGCAACGTGTGGCACGTGAGGTTATCAACAAGATTGGCTATACCAAAAGCGAATATATGTTCGAAGGTAATTCGTGTGGCGTATTCTCGGCTATCCACGAACAGAGTCCTGATATCAATCGTGGAGTGGAACGCGAAGACCCGATGAACCAGGGGGCCGGCGACCAGGGTATGATGTTCGGCTATGCTACCAATGAAACTGAAAACTATATGCCGTTGTCACTCGATCTGGCACATAAGTTACTGATGGTACTGGCTGAAATCCGCCGTGAAGGTAAGGTCATGACTTACTTACGTCCGGACTCTAAAAGCCAGGTAACCATAGAATATGATGACAACCGCCGCCCGGTACGTATCGATACGATTGTGGTGTCTACGCAGCATGATGAATTTATCAAACCGACTGACGACTCGAAAGAGGCTCAGTTGAAAGCAGACGAGGAAATGTTGGCAAAAATCCGCAAGGATGTTATCGAAATCTTGATGCCACGCGTTATCTCGGAAATTCATAATCCGGAAGTCCTGAAACTGTTCAACGACCAGATCAAGTATCATGTAAATCCGACCGGCAAATTTGTTATCGGTGGTCCGCACGGTGATACGGGATTGACCGGACGTAAGATTATCGTGGATACATACGGTGGTGCAGGTGCTCATGGTGGTGGTGCGTTCTCTGGCAAAGACCCCAGCAAGGTAGACCGTAGTGCTGCTTATGCGGCCCGTCACATTGCCAAGAACCTGGTAGCTGCCGGTGTTGCCGATGAGGTACTGGTTCAGGTTTCATACGCAATCGGTGTTGCACGACCAATTAACATTTATGTAAATACATACGGACGCAGCAAAGTAGCAATGAGCGACGGAGAAATCGCAAAGAAGGTGGACGAGATTTTCGACATGCGCCCACGTGCTATCGAAGAACGCCTGAAACTGCGTAACCCGATTTATAGTGAAACTGCGGCTTACGGACACATGGGACGTGAACCGAAAGTGGTTACAAAACATTTTGAATCGGCATACGAAGGTAATAAGGATGTAGAGGTAGAACTCTTCACTTGGGAGAAGCTGGATTATGTAGATAAGGTTAAAGCTGCTTTCGGAATAAAATAACAGATTGTTAAGCAGAAACATAAATGGATGAGGAATATTCCGGCAGGTGTATTCCTCATTTTTTTGTCTTTTATTCTTGAATATATACTGATGAACAATATTAAAAATGTATGTGTATATAGTGCCTCGAGCACTAAAATAGACCAGTCGTATTTTGATGCGGCTCATAGACTGGGAGAAATACTCGCCGCACAGCATATTAATCTGATTAACGGAGCAGGATGCCTGGGGCTGATGCGGGCTATCAGTGATGCGGCTTTAGAGGCCGGGGGAACGGTTACTGGAGTTATTCCACATTTCATGGTAGAGCAGGGATGGCATCACAAAGGCTTGACCCGACTGATTGAAACGGAAACCATGCATGAAAGAAAACGTATCATGGCAGATATGTCGGATGGAATCATTGCACTGCCGGGAGGATGCGGCACTCTGGAGGAACTGCTGGAAATTATCACCTGGAAGCAGCTGGGACTGTATCTGAAGCCTATTGTTATCTTAAATATCAACAACTTTTACAACCCATTGTTAGAGATGCTGGAACAGGCTATCGAACAGAATTTCATGCGCCGTGAACATGGAGCAATCTGGCATGTGGCAAATACCCCCGAAGAGGCTGTAAATTTATTATATAATACACCGATATGGAGCAAAGAAATTCGTAAATTTGCCGCGATATGAGCAACGTCTGCCAAATAGGGATAAAGTATATGGCTGAAAAAACGGACGAGCAGCATCAGCAGCTCGACCAGGCCTTGATCGCAAGCATACAGACTGAACAGAAGGCCGGTATGCAGGGACAGCCATTACCCTATCAGTTGCGTTCGGATGCTTCCGTAACGGGAATTATTCTGATTTGTTTTATCCTGTTTTCGTATTCGCTGAAAAACGGAAAGAAGTATGTACTGCAACGGATAAAGGCGCTTTTCCAATATAAAGAACGGTTCAGCTTGTTCGACGAAGCATCTGCTTCGAGCAACCGGTATGCCTTTACACTGACGCTTATTACAACTACCCTTGCAGGACTATATATTTATGAGTATACCTCCGAAACAAATCTGATGCTGATGCGGCTGGTCACGAACGAACTATTGCTGGGAATTTACATCGGAGCGGCTTTGCTTTATATCACTGTCAAGTGGGCAGCATACGAGTTTGTCAATTGGATTTTTTTTGACAAAGAAAGAAATAAATATTGGATTCAGACGTATTTTGACCTTATCAGCGGAGTCAGTTTCCTATTATTTCCGGTCGTTTTACTTATCATCTATTTCAATTTAAGCCTTCAAACGAGTAAGATATTAATCGCGTTTCTACTGCTTTTTGCTAAAATATTGTTATTTTATAAGTCCATTAGAAACTTTTTCAAACATGTTTATGGTTTTATGCATTTTATTCTGTACTTTTGTGCACTCGAAATCATCCCCTTAATACTGTTTTGGAAAGGGATAACCTATATAAACAATATTTTGGTTTTAAAAATTTAAGACATTGAAGATTAAAAAAGTTCTCGTTTCTCAGCCTAAACCTACATCAGAGAAGTCGCCTTATTTCGACATTGCTGAGAAGTACGGCGTGAAAATAGATTTTCGCCCGTTTATAAAAGTTGAGAGTTTATCGGCAAAGGAATTTAGACAACAGAAAGTTTCTATTTTGGATCATACAGCCGTTGTATTTACTTCGCGCCATGCAATTGACCACTTCTTTAGTCTTTGCGCAGAGATGCGAATCACAATACCGGAAACTATGAAATATTTCTGTACGTCGGAAACGATAGCCCTCTATATTCAGAAGTATGTGCAATACCGCAAGCGTAAAGTATTCTTCGGAGCAACCGGTAAATTTGCAGATTTGCTGCCGCTGATTGTAAAACATAACACTGAAAAATACTTTATCCCGATGTCGGATGTACACAACGATGAAATCAAAAACTTACTCGATAAAAACAAGATACAGCATACAGAAGCAATTATGTATCGTACAGTAAGTAATGATTTCACTCCGGAAGAGAAGTTCGACTATGATATGCTGATTTTCTTCAGCCCGGCGGGTATTCAGTCGCTGATAAAGAACTTCCCGAACTTTGAGCAGAAAGATATCGCCATCGGAAGTTTCGGACCGACTACAGCTCAGGCTGTAAAAGATGCTGGTTTGCGTCTGGATTTGGAAGCACCGACAGCAGCAGCTCCTTCAATGACAGCTGCACTGGATATGTTTATCCGTAAGCATAACGCATAAATCTATCATATTCAGGCACGGATTACACGAATGCACGGATATTCTTTTCGCGTATCGGAAGTATTCCGTGCCTAAATTATTTTATTATGGCAGAACAAGAAAAGCATACATTTCATAAAACAGAACGACTGAACAGTGTAATTCTCATTGAAAAGTTGTTTGCGGGCGGAAGTAAATCGCTTCCGGCTTTTCCTCTGCGTATCGTATATATGCCTGTAGAGGGAGATGAGCTTCCTGTACTATCGGTCTTGATCAGTGTTCCTAAGAAACGGTTCAAACGGGCTGTGAAACGCAACCGGGTAAAACGTCAGATACGGGAGGCTTACCGTAAATACAGGGCACTGCTTACAGAACCGCTGAAGGCGGCCAACCGTAAGGCGGCTATAGCTTTTATCTGGCTGGACAATGAACTGCATGAGTCGGCCGAGGTAGAAGAAAAAGTGAAAAAACTGCTTCAGATTACAGCGGAGCGTATGCTATGAAAAAGCTACTGACATATATATTATTGATTCCCATTTATTTTTACCGGAATTGTATTTCTCCTTTTACACCACCTTCCTGCCGATTTACTCCGACATGCTCACAGTATGCCATAGAGGCACTCAAAAAGCATGGACCGTTCAAGGGGCTGTATCTTGCCATACGGCGACTGCTGCGATGTCATCCGTGGGGAGGTTCCGGATATGATCCGGTACCGTAAGACCTAATTTTTTGTCGGAATGTTGCTCGACGTCCATACACATCGATTACCCCAAGACGCAGCTACGGCATTATTGAGCTGTTCGTTAAGGGATGTTCCTGTTCCTCCAAGAGCGAAGTTTTTGTCTGTGGGGATACATCCGTGGTATATCACAAGGGAGGATTACCACCAACAAGTGGAATGGGTACATGAAATGGCAAATGACAAGCGGGTGATTGCATTGGGAGAAGCCGGACTGGACAAACGCTGTACAACACCTTTTGACTTGCAGGTAGAAGCTTTTCGAAATGTTGCCTTACTTGCTGAAGAACGCCAGCTTCCTTTGCTGATACATGCGGTAAAAGCTACCGAAGAACTATTTACTCTCAAGAAACAATTGTGCCCGCACAATGCCTGGATCATTCATGGATTCCGGGGTAAAAAAGAGTTGGCAGAAAGTTTCATCAGGCAAGGATTTTATTTGTCATTCGGTGAAAACTACCAACCGGAAGCACTACGGACAATACCGGAAGACAGGCTGCTGCTGGAAACCGACGAAAGTACTGAACTGATAGAAAACTTGTACAGAAGGGCCGCACAAGAACGTACAGCCGGTCTGGAAGCATTCACTGCAAAGGTACAGGAAACAATTAACTATCTCTTTTTTAAGAAATAAAATTGGTTATTCAGAGAAAGAGTCGTACTTTTGCTTATCAATCAATTTATTATGTTAAACTAAGAATTTCATTCGATGAATTTTGTAGAAGAATTAAGATGGCGCGGAATGGTGCACACCATGATGCCGGGCACAGAAGAATTGCTGGAAAAGGAAATGGTTACAGCCTATCTGGGTATTGACCCGACAGCTGACTCGTTACATATCGGACATCTGTGTGGTGTAATGATGTTGCGACATTTCCAGCGCTGCGGACACAAGCCGCTTGCCCTGGTAGGAGGTGCAACAGGTATGATCGGCGACCCTTCAGGTAAATCACAGGAACGTAACCTGCTGGACGAAGAAACATTGCGCCATAATCAGGAATGTATCAAGAAGCAGTTGGGCAAATTCCTCGACTTCGAATCGGATGCCCCGAACCGTGCAGAACTGGTAAACAACTACGACTGGATGAAAGACTTCTCTTTCCTTGACTTTGCCCGTACGGTAGGTAAACATATTACCGTAAACTATATGATGGCGAAGGAATCGGTTCAGAAACGCTTGAACGGAGAAGCACGCGACGGTCTTTCATTTACAGAATTTACTTATCAGTTGTTGCAAGGATATGACTTCCTGCATCTGTATGAAACAAAGAACTGTAAACTTCAGTTAGGTGGTTCCGACCAGTGGGGAAACATTACAACGGGAGCTGAACTGATTCGCCGTACCAACGGAGGTGAAGTATTTGCTCTGACATGTCCGCTGATTACAAAAGCCGACGGAGGTAAGTTCGGTAAAACAGAATCAGGAAACATCTGGCTCGACCCGCGATATACATCTCCTTATAAGTTCTATCAGTTCTGGCTGAACGTTAGCGATGATGATGCCAAACGTTATATCAAGATTTTCACTTCTTTGCCTAAAGAAGAAATCGAAGCACTGACTGCTGAACATGAACAGGCTCCGCACCTGCGTGTATTGCAGAAACGTCTGGCTAAAGAAGTTACTATCATGGTTCACTCGGAAGCAGACTATGAAGCTGCGGTAGAAGCTTCGGGAATCTTGTTTGGTAACGCTACTTCGGATGCTCTGAAAAAACTGGACGAAGATACATTGTTATCGGTATTCGAAGGTGTACCACAGTTTGAGGTCGCAAAAACTGAAATTGAAGCTGGTATCAAGGCTGTAGACCTGTTTACAGAAAAGGCTGCTGTATTTGCTTCAAAAGGAGAAATGCGTAAACTGGTTCAGGGTGGAGGTGTTTCACTTAATAAGGAAAAACTGACTGCCTTCGACCAGGTAATCACCGCTGCCGACTTACTGGATGAAAAGTATCTGTTGGTTCAGCGTGGCAAAAAGAATTATTATTTGCTGATTGCAAAATAATGATATAAATAAACAGACAAAAGAATATTACGTAATCCCTCGCCCCTATCGGGTGAGGGATTTTTTTGTCCGTACGGATAAAAAAGAAAAGTCTTAACAGAAAAGTAACTTCTTATACATCACTACGTAACAGCAAGCATCTATTTTTAGGTAGTTTTTAAAAAGGGATGCATTATGGATATTATCGCTGGGAAATATGCTATTTCGTATACACCGGAAGGCAATTATTACGCTTACCTGCTGACGCACGAACAGTGCTGTGCTTATGGAGAAAGCGAAGAAGAGGCTCTGGAAAACCTGGAAGTAATGGAAGAAGAGTTTCTGGAAGAGATAAACGAATTGTATCAAGAAGCTATGGCATAAAATCTTTTATCATGAAAAACTTATTATCGGACGACCGGATAAAAGCGTATTTTGTCTTTCTGGTCATGATTTTTATTTCTTCACTGTATCTTTTTTATTTAGGATACAAACTTTATCAATACGGACATTAAACTGACGCATTATGGAATCACGACGTTATTTTCGCACTATCGTACTTTCTGATATTCATTTAGGTACTTCTCACTCAAAGGTGGAACAGGTATGCAACCTGCTGAGTACAACCGACTGCGACCGACTGATACTGAACGGGGATATTATTGACGGATGGAGTTTGCAGAAATTCGGCTCTGGGAAATGGAAGCCTCAGCATACACGCTTTTTCAAAATCATCATGAAGATGATGGAAAATTGTGGTACGGAAGTCATTTATATAAGAGGGAACCACGATGATTTTATTGATAATCTGGCTCCGCTGAAGTTTGCCACACTGAGTATCGTGAAGGAGTATATGCTGGAAAGTAACGGCAAGCATTATTTTGTAACTCACGGAGATGTGTTCGATAAGGTCACTACACAAATGAAATGGCTCGCTAAGTTGGGAGATATCGGATATACACTGTTACTCTGGCTGAACAGTCAGTACAACCGCTGGCGTATCAAGCAGGGAAAGCCCTACTATTCGCTTTCGCAGGAGATTAAGCAGAAAGTTAAATCGGCCGTTTCATACATTTCCGACTTCGAAAAAGTATTGGCCGAATTTGCCCGTAAACGGCAATGTGACGGGGTGATATGTGGGCATATCCATCACCCGGAAAACAAAATGATAGGAGGAATACATTACCTGAATTCAGGAGACTGGGTAGAAACCATGTCGGCACTGACGGAAGATGAGAACGGCAACTGGAATATTCTGTATTATACTCCTGATATGGCAAATGAAAATGAAGATATGGAAGACAACAATATGGTATTAACACTTATCCCTGCTGCATCATGAAAGTTTTATTTATTGTTCAAGGAGAGGGCAGAGGCCATCTGACTCAAGCCATCGCAATGGAAAGACTGCTTACAAATCATGGTTATCATGTAACGGAAGTACTGGTTGGAAAAAACTTGTCGAAGCGACTGCCAGGTTTCTTTACACGCAACATACAGGCACCGATTAAACAATTCTCCAGCCCTAATTTTCTACCTACCCGCTCGAATAAACGTGCCAATATACCTTACAGCCTGTTATATAACTTACTGAAATTACCTGAATACGCTGAAAGCATGCGCTTCATTCATCAACGTATCAAAGAAAGTCAGGCAGATATTGTAATCAACTTCTACGAGCTGCTGACCGGATTTACATATTTTCTGTTCCGCCCGTCTGCACCGCTGGTATGTATCGGACATCAATATCTGTTTCTCCACAAAGATTTCCAGTTGCCGGCTTCCATCAACAAAACGGAACTGTTTCTCCTGAATATGTTCAGCCGACTGACGTCGTTAGGTGCATCGAAACGTCTTGCCCTGTCGTTCCGTTCCATGAATCCGGATAAAAAACAGAATATCTTTGCAGTCCCTCCTTTGTTAAGACAGGATATTTTCTATCAGGAAGTTTCTCAACATAATTACATTCATGGCTATATGGTCAACGCCGGATTTGCAGAAAATGTATATGAATGGCACAAGAAATGTCCGGAAGTACAACTCCGCTTTTTCTGGGACAGATGGGAAGAAGAGCCCGTAAAGAAAATAGACGATACATTATCGTTTTATCAACTGGACGACACACTCTTCTTACGGCAAATGGCTGGATGTAAGGCGTATGCCAGTACAGCAGGATTTGAATCTATTTGTGAAGCAATGTATTTCAGAAAACCAATCTTGATGGTACCGGCACATATCGAACAGGAATGCAACGCATACGATGCCATGCAAAACGGGGCAGGAATAATAGATAACAATTTCAATCTGGAGCGTTTGCTGGAATTCACAAAGACCTATCAGCCGAACGTTAAATTTACCTACTGGGTACAATCGGCCGAAAGTATTATTCTGAATGAACTGGAAAGTCTGGTCCCTACACATTTCGAAGAACAAATGTATATGGTAGAAGAATTTATATAAAATATCAAAAATCTCTTCTTTTGTCATACGCTTGTAACATTTATTTTTTTTCTTTACAAAAAATATGTTTCCTATGGCACAGAAGAAAAAAGAACTTCCTTATTTGGAAAGAGATATCAGTTGGATGTACTTTAACCGCCGTATTTTACAGGAAGCGGCGCGCCCACATGTTCCCTTACTGGAACGTATGACATTCCTGGGAATTTACTCAAACAATCTGGATGAATTTTTCAGAGTCCGTATGGCTACGCAGAACCGTATTGCCGAATGTTCGGACAAATCAACAGTAAAAGAGAGCGAACATGCTAAAAAGCTGATCAAGCAAATCAGCAAACAAAATACGGAATATACCAAGGTGTTTGAACAAGCTATCCATCAAACTACCGAGGATTTGAAAAAAGAAAATATATTTTTGATATCGGACAAGGAAGTTTCTCCCGAACAGCTGGAATTTATCCGCTCATACTACAAAGAGAAACTGAGTGGTTCCATTATCCCTATCTGGTTTTCTGCCATCCGGTATTTCGACTTCGAAAACGATGAGAATATCTATCTGGCTGTAAAAGTCAGCCGGCAGCAGGGTAACAAACAAATTGCCGATTACGCATTCCTTGAATTGCCAGTCAATATTTGCGGACGCTTCATCCGCCTGCCGGACAACGAAGAAAAGAGTTACCTGATTTACCTGGATGACGTCATCCGCTGTTGTCTGCCTTTGGTTTTCGAAGGATTAGGATTTACCGACTTTCAAGCATATGCCTTCAAGTTTACCCGCGACGCTGAAATGGAAATAGACAATGACCTGCGGACAGGTACATTGCAGAAAATATCGAAAGGAGTAAAGAGCCGTCGCCGCGGAGAACCGTTGCGTGTAATTTACGACTCATGTATGCCCAAGGATATGTTAAGACGGGTATTGAAGAAAATGGATCTGGATGCTCTGGATACGGTAATAGCCAGCGGACGCTACCAGAATCACAAGGATTTTATGAAATTTCCCGACTGTGGACGAAGCAACCTGAAGTATCCGCAATGGCCGTCAATCCTGAAGAAAGAACTGGACGGCGAAGACAGTCTGCTGGAAAAAATTCAGAAGAAAGACCGATTTATACACGTACCTTTCCACAATTTTGATTCGTTTATCAGAGTACTTCAAGAAGCTGCTGTAAACAAGCAGGTGCAAAGCATCAAGATCACACTTTACCGACTGGCCAAGGAATCGAAGGTTGTTAAAGCCCTAATGGCCGCAGCACGCAACGGGAAAAAGGTAACTGTGGTGATTGAGCTGCTTGCCCGATTTGATGAGGCTTCCAACATCAACTGGTCCAAAAAGATGCAGGATGCCGGTGTAAACGTAATATTCGGTGTAGAGGGACTGAAGGTACATTCTAAGATTACTCACATCAAAATGAAAAAGGGACCCGACATCGCCTGTATCAGTACCGGCAATTTCCACGAAGGCAATGCACGTATGTATACAGACTGTATGCTGATGACAGCAGCTCCACGTATCGTGAAGGATGTTCATCAGGTATTCGACTTTATCGAACGCCCTTATAGTCCGGTGAAGTTCAAGGAACTGCTTGTTTCGCCCAACGAAATGAGAAACAAGTTTGTAAGCCTGATTAACAACGAAATCAAGAATAAGAAAGCAGGAAAAGAAGCCTATATCAAAATCAAGATTAACCATATAACCGATCCATTGATGGTAAACAAGTTGTATGAGGCATCTCAGGCTGGAGTAGACATCCAACTGGTGGTAAGAGGTAACTGCTCCCTTATAACTGGCATAGAAGGCATAAGCGATAATATTCATATAAATGGTATCATCGACCGGTACCTGGAACATTCACGAATCTTCATATTTGCTTCGGGAGGAGAAGAAAAAGTATTCATCGGATCGGCCGACTGGATGCCACGTAACTTGAATAACCGTATAGAAGTAATCACCCCGGTATACGATCCTGCCATCAAGGAGGAAATGAAACTCATCGTAGAATACGGATTCAAAGATACCTTGCAGGGACGTATTGTTGACGGAAGTGGTAAAAACTTGTTCAGAGAAACGGAAGGAGAAGAACCATTCCGTTCTCAAGAAGCATTATACAATCACTACTTAGCAGAAAACATATAAAATATGAACGAAAGCGAAACTCGAAAAACGAACTATGCTGCTATCGATATAGGATCGAATGCAGTACGTCTACTGATAAAGGAAATTGAGGAAAAGCAAGGCGAAACTCATTTCTCTAAGGTACTGATGCTACGTGTCCCGCTCCGGCTGGGATTCGATGTGTTCAAGATTGGAAAAATCTCGGAAAAGAAAGAAAAGAACATGATTCGCCTGATGAAGTCTTTCCGTTACCTGATGAAAATCTACGATGTAAAGCATTGCCGTGCATGCGCTACATCGGCTATGCGAGATGCAAAGAATGGACTGGAAATCATCAAGCAGATTGAAAAAAAGACAGATGTACATATCGATATAATCGACGGACAGGAAGAAGCAAAAATAATCTACAATAATCACGTAGAACGCATGGAAGATCAAGAGGGAAACTACATGTACGTCGACGTGGGAGGTGGCAGTACGGAAATCAACCTGCTATCACAAGGACAGCTGGTGTGCAGCCGTTCGTATAACATTGGTACAGTACGTATTCTGAACAATGCTGTACAAGACAGTGAATGGGAACGCCTGAAAACAGATTTAGCCGAACTGGCCAAATCGTATCCGGGAACAAATATTATCGGTTCTGGAGGTAATATAAACAAGCTATACCGCCTTGTTGAAAAGAAGAACAAGAAAAAAATGACAATGCAAGTTTCTGTGCTACAGGAATTGCATGCCCGACTGAAAGCACTTTCAGTGGAAGAACGCATGGAACAGTTCGGGTTAAAGCCTGACCGTGCCGACGTAATTGTTCCAGCCGGTGACATTTTTCTCACCATCGCAGAGATTATCGGGGCTACTTACATTCATGTACCGGTAATCGGTTTGTCCGACGGAATCATTGATGAGCTTTATATCCAGAATAAAAATAACTGATCCCAGCAAAGGGCGGTTACAAATAAAAAAGTGGCACCGAAATTGAATCCGGCGCCACTTTTTTATTGCAGAAAAATTAAATTATTTGTTGTCAATCTTTTTCAGCAGTTCGTCCACCGCTGCTTTCAACTGCGTATCTTCACCCTTCACAATGGTTTCGGGAGCATTCAATACATAAACATCTGGATCGAGCTGTGTATTCTCCAGGTAGCTGCCGTCGGGCAGGCGATAACCTACTACAGGAATACCGAATACCAGTGTCGGGTCTTGCATTCTTACCCAGTTCACACTGGTCATGGTTCCCGGTACAGGAGCACCTACCAGCTTGCCCAGGTTACAATGCTTGTATACCCATGGTGTACCGTGTGCATTCGAGTAGTTCGCTTCACACTGCAACATGATGGAAGGCTTGTTCCAACGACGGCTCGGCATGTCGCAAGCCTCACGTCCGCGAACCACCTGCGTAAAGTATTTCTTTCCACTAAACAGTACTTCTATGTCTTCGTGCAAACGGCCACCTCCGTTGAAACGGGTATCGATGACGATACCTTCGCAGTTATTGTATTTACCCAAGATATCAGAATAGATGGTACGGAAACTTTCGTCGTCCATCGATTCGATGTGTACATATCCCAAACGGCCATTCGACCATTTTGCCACATCGGCAGCACGCTGTTTTACCCAGCGCTGGTACAACAAATAACTAAATGTTCCCTGGCTAATCGGACGTACCACTTCATCCCAGCGTTCCTTGGTCTGCGGATCGTACAGCGATACCAGTACTTTCTTGCCTGTCTTGCCGTTCAGCAGCGCAGCATAATCTTCATTGGCCTTGATAGCTTCGCCGTCGATCTTTTCAATAATAGTTCCGACTTTGACACGGGTAGTCTTACGGTCGAACGGACCTTTCTCAACAACTTCGGCAATGCGCAAGCCGTCGCCCGTATAGTCCCAGTCATACAATACTCCTAAATCGGCAGTCGATTCCGTTTTCAAGTCCGGATAAAAGCGTCCACCAGTATGAGATACATTCAGTTCCCCCAGCAGCTCACTCAGCATTTCAGCATAATCGTAGTTATTGTTGATGTGCGGCAAGAACTTACGGTAAGTATCAGTCATAGCATCCCAGTCCACTCCGTGCATGTTCACATTATAGAAACGAGCCTTTTCCTCACGGTACATATTATCGAACATGTATTCACGTTCTTCGGAAGGCAGCAGCTTCATCGTAGCAGTATAGGTAATCGGTTTCAGGCTTTCCGACGAAGCATCCATTTTCTGCATGGTACCTCCGCCCAAAATAAAGAAGTTCTTGCCCTCTTTATCCATTTCCATATTCGCCCATTTTGCATCCATCTTATGCAACAGCTTGGTGTCGTGTTTGCGGAGATCCATCTTCCACAAATCGTATCCACCTTCGAAAGCCGACAGGTAATACAGTTTCTCACCGTCTTTCGAGATAATGGCCGAAGCTAAGTCAGAAGAATTCGGAGTCAGACGGATGATACGGTCTTCGATACCTTCCGTTTCTACCACAATATCCTTCACCTTCTTTTCGTCCTTGGCATCCTTATCGTCCGTTTTTTTGTCTTTCTTAGAAGCCTTATCATCCTCTTGGGCAGCTTTTTCCTGCTCCTTTTCCAGTTCCTTCTGCAATTCGTAATCCTCCTTGCTCAGGCGGAACTTATCGTATGCATCCTGATTGAGGAAAGCAATCATCACATCGTTCAGCGAACCCCATGAAGCATGATTACGCATACCGTAACGCTCGGTAATGAACAAGATGGCATTTCCACCCATCACCCAGCGTGGAGAGCCACTGGTATAACCACTATTCGTCAGGTTAATAATCTGTCCCTTTCCGTCGGCACTGACCAAACCTATATCCGAATACGGATCATGCTTGTTGCCGATAAACTCAAGCGTAAACCATTTGCCGTCGGGCGACCAGGAATAATCGAATCCTCCCGAACGAGTATACCAGGTAGAACCGTCCGTTACCTGACGAATCTTTTTAGTATCCAGATTAACCACCATCAGACGGTTGCGGTCTTCGATGAAAGCCACTTCCTTTCCATCGGGTGAGAACTGCGGATAATCGCGTTCCAACGTTTTAGAGGGTACTAATGGTTCCTCTTCTATCAGAGTAGCATTCGGAAAGTTCAGGTCTTCCTTCCGGCTGATCTTGGCAATATACAAATCACGCTTTCCCCCTCTCTCGCTGGAGTAAACCAACGAACGGTTGTCCGCACCAAATGAAACGCCCCGTTCTGCTTCAGGAGTATGTGTAATCTGCTTGGTTGTTCCATATTCTACAGAAGTCACAAACACTTCTCCACGTACAATAAAGGCCACCTGTTTTCCATCAGGGGAAACAACCGCTTCGGAAGCTCCCCGAGTAAAGGTATAGGAAACTGGTAATTCCTCATCATCGCGTACCAGCGAGATAGCTACTTTCTCCGGCTTACCACCGACCGACTGCGTATAAATCTCGCCATCGTAGGTATAACAGAGCGTACCGTCGGCTCCCATTGAAAGGAATCTCACCGGATTGGTTTTGAACGAAGTAACCGGCTGTATATTCTTCGGATCATCGATCGGGAAAGAATATACATTGAATGAGCCACCGTTACGTTCGCTCAAGAAGTAAACCTGCTTGCCGTCAGGACTCAACACCGGATTACGGTCTTCGCCCGGTCTGGCCGTCAAATTGGTATGTTTACCTGTTTTTACATCGTATCTCCATACATCGCGGGTAATGGACGAGGTATGATGCTTACGCCATTCGCTCTCCACTCCCTTCTGATCCTGATACAAGAAGAAATCACCCGACGGAGCGTAACTGATCATCTCGGCCGGTGTCCCTAATATCTGTTGCGTACGTCCGCCGTCTACCGGTACCTTATAAACCTCGGTCATAGCCGACTTAGGAAAAAGCGCGCTCGAAGCCGGATCCTGAATGGAAGCGGAAAAAACAACATATTTTCCATCGGGAGTAAAGGCTGAAGGAATTTCCGAAGCAGAGTGAGTAGTCAGGCGCTTTGCCGCACCTCCGTCGGCAGGCATTACAAACAAATCGAAATTACCAAAGCGATCGCTGGCAAAAGCAATCTGTTTACCGTCGGGCGACCATACCGGATTCGATTCATACGATTCCTGACTGGTCAAGCGCACAGCTTCTCCCCCCGAAGTTTTCACTTTATAAATATCCCCCTTATAGCAAAAGGCTATTTCCTTGCCATCGGGAGAGATTGTTACATCACGCAACCAAAGCGGAGTCACCGCAAAGGCAGAAAAAGAACTCGCTCCCAAAGCAAGAGTTACTAACAATTTCTTCATGAATTAATATTTTTGGTTTCCGCAAAGATAGCGATTAAAGCATGAAGAGAAAAAAAAGTGAAAAATTATTTGGATTTTTTTGACGAAAACATTTATCTTTGCAACGTTTTCTGAGGAAAACAAATAAAGTTTGGACTATGGTGTAATGGCAGCACAACAGGTTTTGGTTCTGTTTGTCCAAGTTCGAATCTTGGTAGTCCAACGGAAACTCTACAGAAAGGCCCTGAAAGATAATTCTTTCGGGGCTTTTTCTATATAAAAACTCAAAGGGTACACATTCCAATCGGAATATATACCCTTTTCCAAAATGCTTTTACAACTAAATCTCTAAAAATATATTTTCAAACGAGCCTATACTTAATCAAAATAATTCCTGAGGAAGTTTCCCATCCGCGAACTTATATTCCACACCCAACAAATGCATAACATAAGGAGCAATATCTATCTGGCGCATGGTTTGTATCTCTTTTCCTTTATCTGATACACTACATCCATATACCATGAAACAAGTGGGGTCAATCCCTGAGAAATAACCGTGAGAACCACCTTCCTTTACAAGAACATCGGCGCCCGTACGGTTTGTAGAGACACTGATTCCAGCAATCGGCTCTAATGCTAAAGCCACTTTAGGATCTCCCCCCATTGCAGTCAATTCTTTTTGAGATACGACCTTGAACAAGCTGCGCGTTTCAACAGGAAGATTCTGTATGATATTCTCAACCTTTTCAAGAGTCTCTTTATCATTAGAGTCACGAAGGTATAAAAACATCACCGAACCATTTCCATGAAAACAGGCTTTCCAGTCGCCTCCAGGCTTTTCACTCAATAATCCCGCATGAGTAAGCCAGACATTTGGAGCAATTACCCGATTTATATCAGAAAAGCCATGATCGCCACATACGATAATCGTTGTACTATCCATACGATGCGTTTGCTTTAAGTTCTCGACAATTAAACCAATTGCATGGTCCGCACTCGCAACAGCCATTCGAGTACGTTCCGACTGCATACCTGTAGCATGCTGGGCATAGTCTGTCGTTATCAAATGAATCGTCATCAGATTAGGATGATATTTATTCATTATATAATTAGCCATATGTGCTGTACGGGCATCGCGGGTAATGGAACCAGCCCCAAAAGTCAAATGATCTAACCGACCAACAGCATTTTCTTCAAGCTCATCCAATATACCCGACGGAGTACAAACGGGCTTAATAAAATCCAACTGATTGGCTACACGCTTTACAGACCAATATTCCGGAATGTTATAATCAATCCAACGTGATTTAGTCGATACTGGCCAAAACAAGGAAGCTGTAGTAAAACCAGATTCTTTAGCAGCCTGCCAGATAGTTGGAACCTTTATACTATCTGCATACCAATAACTCACCACAGAATCTTTGTTGAAAACAAACGGAGCGTTATAAAAGATACGATGATGAACAGGAAGAGCTCCCGTCACAATACTGGTATGTGACGGATAAGTAGCTGTAGGAGGTACACCTTTTACTTTATCCACAAAAAGACCTTCTCGTTTCATCATCTTTAAATAAGGTGAAGGCATTTCCGGATCAGTTACCATCCCTGCATGCATTCCGTCAATCGTTATCAATATGACATATTTCGAATTATCGGCAACTGCATCCGACAACCATCCCAAACAGAACAGAATGACAGTAAACAATCTATAGTTCAAACTATTAATTAAAGAACGGCACAACATATTCAGATGATTTATTTTCTACAATAACCTTATTCATATTATAACGGATGGTTACCTTTTTAGTCGTTTCATCCATTGTAAAGTCATCCATACCCTGGTTCAATGGAATAAACGAAGGAATAAGAGCCTCCATATACGGCTTAGCCGACGGTGTATTAGCAGCCTCAACCTCACAAACAGGTAATTTAATACCTAAATCGGCCACTCTTCTCCCCTCAGCAAAGAAGATTTCCTGACGCATTAAATATAATAACTCTAAGGTTTCATCTACTCCACTGGTTTCATTTATCATAGCTTCAGAAACAGATGTTCCAGAAATATACGGAACGCTGATTAAATGAGGAGCCTGACGGTCTAAAACCAATCCGCTACGATATTCTTCACCTTCAGAAGCCGCCACTACATATTCCGAACTGTTAGGATAATGTTTGTATCCTCCATTAAATCTTCCTTCCAACTGATCATTCAAATCTGTTTGAACAGGACGAGATTTAACCAAAGTAAGCAATTGCTTCATATAGTCTTTAGCCCCGTCAATATCATTATCGGCCAAGGCCGCTTCTGCCAGAATGAGATAATCTTCTTCTGCCTTTCCTATATTTATAGGACGTTCTTCCGTACTGGTTAGCTTAAAATACTTAGGATCCAGAAAATCCAATCTCGGTAACGGCTGGAACCAGGTTCCCCATGTAGCAGTCTGAATGGAATTCAGAATATTGTTTACTCCATCAAACTGTACTTGTTTTACAAAATCGCCAGAAAAGGACAAGGCTGTCTGAGATTCATTCACAGCATTCGGTTCATCACCCAAGCGATAATAAACACGTGCTTTCAGTGTATGGATAAAAGCTCTATCCTCATCTGTTTCTACATATTCCAAAGCCTTGTCTAAAACCTCAACAGCCGTTTTAAGTTGTACATCCCAAGTTTTGACATCACCTCCATCCTCATCAGGCAAGGCGCGAAAATATTCTCCAGCAAGTATATACGAATAAGCTTTAATATAATACAGATTAAACAAATCGCTTTTCTTTGTCTTTGCATCAACAGGAGCCACTACATTGATTCCATAATCGGCAGACTCACGCATGGTACCTATATATCGCTGAAGATTGGTAACATCAAGGTCTGTATACAGAATTTTCGGTATATCGAACACCTTACTACTTTGAGAATAATTATTAAAATAATTGTCCGACATAATCTCCATCAGCTCACAATAAGAACCTATCGATTCAGCAAAAGAACTATTCGTTCCATTTACCCAAGCCTGCATCGCATTTGCCGAATTTAAAAACGTATTTTCATCGACATTCGGATTGATAATATCATCAGGCTGCAATAACTCACAAGAATTAAGTGTAAAACACGTTGCAACTGACAGAAATATATAATTGATTGCTTTCATATACCTTTTATTATTTAGAAATTAACTTTAACTGATCCTATATATTGACGAGGAGTAGAATAGGAAGAATAGTTCAATCCTCCGGTAGCTACAGCTCCTTGAGAACGAGCACCCGACAACAATGCCTCAGGATCGACAGAAGCAGCCGTAAAAGAGAATGGATTATATACATTGAAACCGAAACAGATTTCCTTCAGATACCTCTTCGGCTTAACCGTATAATAAGCCCCGATGTTTCTAATCTTTAAATAATCAGCTTTTTCAACGAAGAAGTTTGTAAAATTCAACCAAGCCGCACCTTGTGTTGTTCCTTCAAGTGCTTTATCCGGTATGCTGGGATCCTTTAAACCTTTTGCAAAACGGAACTGACGGTCGAAAGAATGTACGTACGACCCAGCCTGATAATCACCGCTTACAAAGAATGAAAGATTTTTATAATCGACATTCAATGAGAAGTTTCCATACAGAGTAGGTATCGTTGTTCCTAAATCTTGCAACTCCAGAACTTCTTTCAGTGAACCGTCTTCATTCAAAACCGCCTTCGAACCACGAATAAAACCGACAGGCTTTCCTTCTTCCACTACGGTCTGTACCGTACGTGAAGAGAATCCACCGATTGCAAAAGGAACTGTTCCACCCGTACTCAAAACAACATTGTGATTTGTATTAGCCGACGCATTCAGACGCACATTCCAATCTTTCGTATTGACCAGTTGCATACCTACCGTCAGCTCAATACCTTTATTTTCAATTTCACCCACATTTGCCAGATAACTTGCAGACTGTCCGGAAGAAGGCAGCGAAGGAACACTAAAGAGTGCATCTTTGGTACGAGCATAATAATAAGTTAACCCGACATTCAAAAAATGGTTAAACAATACAGTATTAAAGCCGACTTCATACGAATGTTTCTTTTCCGGTCCCAAATCCGGATTACCATACTTACCGAACGAAGCAGCCTGCTGACCTAAGAACGAATTCACAGCGATTGTTTTCTGATACTCGAAAGCAGGTGGATAACTACCTGCAATACCATAATTGGCAAATAGTCTGAAGGAATTCAGCATACCACTGTTTACAATGGATTTCATAAACGCTTCGTCCGACAACTGATAAGACAATCCAATTTTAGGATAATATTGCCAACCCACATTATCACCGAATGCAGTGTTATAGTCTGCACGCAAACCTAAGTCCAAATAATATTTATCTTTTATACCAATGTTCTCTTGTACAAATACACCATAATTATATAGATAGCTCAACCATTCATCGGCACTCTGTGTACCAGCTCCAGTCATAATCAGCGCACCATCTCTGACATTCGTTCCATTATACACAGACTGATGGTCATAAGTGCTGAAATACTGAAAACCAGCAGTTGTAACCAGACTCAGAATATCACGGAAATGATAATTATATTGTCCGTTCAATTCAATGGTAAGCCCTAAATAGTTACGGTCAAAGTTATTGATACTACCCGCATCCGAAGTTCCTTCCGGCTTTTGCTGAGTATGAATCAAATACTCGTTTGTCGTAATATTCTTATTCGTATTCAAACGATAATCCAATCCAAAAGTCCCTTTAAAAGTAAGATTCTGAAGAGGTTTAAATGAAAGTGACTGAGATGTCTGAAAACGACGTACAGATTCTTTATTATTCTGCAAAGCTTCAGCTTTATCGACGAAAGCCTTCATCTGGGCAAATTCATAATCACTTGCAGCATCAATATCCGGATTGTAGCCAACGGAATTCCCATTTTCATCTACATAATCAAAATTAGCAGCAGCAGAACCTTCCGTAAACCACAATCCCGTATATCCTCCCTGATTACCATTACGGCTACGGCGGAAATCTTCCACTACCATACCAAATGAGTTCTGATATTCTAATGCTTTATTAATTTTCAGACGAGAACCGAAACGCAAATCGTACTTTTTATCTTCATTCCCGTTATGTATCAAAGTTCCGGTACTATTACTCATGCTCGCTCCTAAACTATAACCATATTTTTCATTTCCGCCATCGAAAGCTACACGATATTTCTGTGAGAAACCAGTCTGATGCAACAATTCTTTCGTACGCTTAAAATGATAAAACTGAGAAGATGCGACATCTGCTCCCAACTCAGCCTCTACAGAAGCATTAAAACGTCCTTCACCTCCTTTTTTAGTGAATATCTGAATCACTCCATTTGCAGCATCCGAACCGTATAATGTAGTAGCAGCACCTCCGGTCACATATTCTATACGTTCTATATTTTCCATCGGAATATCCCCAATAGAACCTGTAGCAGCAGCATTTCCACTCAAAGAGTTATTCAATGTTGCTCCCGTATTCATGTTATCCACACGTACTCCATCAACATAAATAACAGGAGTAGAATTTGAAAAAGCAGAAGAAAGACCACGAGCCTTAATCAAAGACGTCGTACCCGGCTGTCCATTTGACAAGTTTATCTGCACATTCGGAAGTGCATTTTGTAACATCTGATCAATACGCCCTTGTGGCATTTTCACCAAATCTTTTTCACTTACCGTCGAAACATTCGATGACAAACGTCTCTTTTTGATTTCAGCACCTTGTCCGGTCACCACCACTTCATCCAATTTGAAATTGTCTTCATTCATTTCAACAACCACCCCTTGCTTATCTTCCGATAAACTGATTTCCTTTGTCACATACCCTACATAAGTCAGCTCCAATGTTGCTTTCGTTGCATCAACATCCAGAGAAAAATTACCATCTACGTCTGTAATAGTCCCAATACTGGGATTACCTTTTAATGCTACAGACACTCCAATCAAAGCCTCCTTCGTACTTTGGTCTATTACTTTTCCTTTTAATAAATTTGCAGATGCCGAAAAAGGCAATAAGCACATGATTCCTGTTAAAGCTAAATACCTCATAAACAAATCCCATTAAAAACTGGTGCAAAAGTATCCGACCCTAATTACAAGCAAACGACAGAACAATGACGTTATGGCTCTAAAAACATTTCAAAAGCTGTAAACTTTATTAAAAAGATGTTGCATCTATTTCATCCTTGAACCCTCGAAAAAAGATTTTTCCATTTTCTTATATCAAGTATTCACGCTTTTGAAGTATCTTTGCTGTCCCTAAACATAATCTTAAAAAGAAAGGAATAACCGTGGCTAAGGACAATGACGTGGTATTAACCCCCATGATGAAGCAGTATTTCGACTTAAAGGCGAAACATCCCGATGCAATCATGCTCTTCAGGTGTGGCGACTTTTATGAAACGTATTCGGAAGATGCCGTAACAGCTTCCGAAATTCTGGGAATCACGCTGACCAAACGTGCCAACGGACAGGGTAAGACGGTGGAGATGGCGGGATTTCCGCACCACGCACTCGATACGTACCTGCCGAAACTGATTCGGGCAGGACGACGTGTGGCTATCTGCGACCAACTGGAAGACCCGAAAACCACAAAGAAGCTGGTAAAAAGAGGCATCACCGAACTGGTTACGCCGGGTGTTGCCATCAGCGATAATGTATTATCTTATAAGGAAAACAACTTCCTGGCTGCCGTACATTTCGGCAAGACAGCTTGCGGCGTCGCTTTCCTGGATATTTCGACGGGAGAATTTCTTACCGCTGAAGGCCCTTTCGACTATATCGACAAATTACTGAATAATTTTGCCCCGAAAGAAGTCTTGTTCGAACGGGGAAAGAAACCGATGTTCGAAGGTAATTTCGGCAACAAGTTCTTTACCTTCGAGCTGGACGACTGGGTGTTTACCGAAGCGTCTGCCCGCGAAAAGCTGCTGAAACATTTCGAAACCAAGAACCTGAAAGGTTTCGGAGTGGAACATCTGAAGAATGGTATCATTGCTTCCGGAGCCATTCTGCAATATCTGGATATGACGCAGCATTACCAGATCGGGCACATCACTTCGCTGGCACGCATCGAAGAGGATAAATATGTACGCCTCGACAAGTTCACGATACGTAGCCTGGAGCTGATAGGCAGCATGAATGAAGGCGGAACCAGCCTGCTCGATGTCATCGACCATACCATCAGCCCGATGGGAGCCCGTCTGCTGAAGCGGTGGATTGTCTTCCCGCTGAAAGACGTGAAGCCCATCAACGAACGACTGGACGTAGTGGAATATTTCTTCCGAGAACCGGATTTCAAGGACTTTATCGAAGAGAAGCTGCATCTGATAGGCGACCTGGAGCGTATCGTCTCGAAAGCTGCCGTAGGACGTATCTCTCCACGTGAAGTCGTTCAGTTGAAAGTAGCCTTGCAGGCGATAGAGCCTATCAAGAATGCCTGTCTGAATGCCGACAACGAAAGCCTGCGGAAGATAGGTGAGCAGCTGAATCTCTGTGCTTCCATCCGCGACAAGATTGCCAAGGAAATAAACAACGATCCCCCGCTGCTGGTCAACAAGGGAGGAGTGATTGCCGACGGAGTCAATCAGGAGCTGGACGAACTGCGCCACATTGCTTACTCGGGCAAGGATTACCTGCTGCAAGTACAGCAGCGCGAAAGTGAGCTGACGGGCATCCCCAGCCTGAAAATAGCCTACAACAACGTGTTCGGCTATTACATCGAGGTAAGAAATACACATAAAGACAAGGTTCCAGCCGACTGGATACGCAAGCAGACACTGGTCAACGCGGAACGATACATCACGCAGGAACTGAAAGAGTACGAAGAAAAGATTCTGGGAGCGGAAGACAAGATTCTGATTCTGGAAACCCAACTGTACAACGAACTGGTGGCAGAACTTGCCGAGTTTATCCCTGCCATCCAGATCAATGCGACACAGATAGCCCGTCTGGACTGCCTGCTGTCGTTTGCCAACGCAGCCCGGGCCAACAAATATATCCGTCCGGTGGTTGCCGACGACGATATTCTCGACATCAAGCAAGGACGTCATCCGGTCATCGAGAAACAGCTTCCGGCAGGAGAAAAATACATTGCCAACGATGTGTACCTCGATACGGAAACGCAGCAGATCATTATCATCACCGGACCGAACATGGCAGGTAAGTCTGCCTTGCTCCGACAGACAGCACTGATCACCCTCATGGCGCAGATAGGCTGTTTCGTACCTGCCGAAAGTGCGCACATCGGACTGGTGGACAAGATTTTTACCCGTGTGGGAGCCAGCGACAATATCTCGGTGGGCGAATCAACCTTCATGGTAGAAATGAACGAAGCGGCAGATATTCTGAACAACCTTTCGCCCCGCAGCCTGGTATTGTTCGACGAACTGGGACGTGGTACCTCTACTTACGATGGTATTTCCATCGCCTGGGCCATCGTGGAACATATACACGAGCACAAGCGAGCCCGTGCCCGTACGCTCTTCGCCACACACTATCACGAGCTGAACGATATGGAAGAAAGCTTCCCGCGTATCAAGAATTACAACGTTTCGGTGAAGGAAGTCGACAACAAGGTCATCTTCCTGCGTAAGCTGGAACGGGGAGGAAGCGAACACTCGTTCGGTATTCATGTGGCAAAGATGGCAGGTATGCCCAAGACCATCGTTAAGCGTGCCGACGAGATTCTGCATCAGTTGGAAAAGGAAAACCGTCAGGAAGGTATCTCTTCACACCATAAGGTAGAGCCTAAGACCGTGCATCAGGACGGAGTGCAGCTGAGTTTCTTCCAGCTCGACGACCCTGTGCTGTGCCAGATACGTGACGAAATACTGAATCTGGACGTGAATAACCTGACTCCGCTGGAGGCGCTGAACAAGCTGAACGAAATAAAGAAGATAGTAAGGGGGAAATAATACCCTCTACCCGCATATTATGATTCCCTGTACTGCCGGAAAATGATACTCCGGCAACACAGGGAATGCCTATTGAAAGGGTAATAAAGAGATACTATCAACGGGAATACAGATGATATAATACATCGTTAACCAACGTGATTGTTACCAATGCGCATACAACTCCCAACGAGAAATATCCATCTACTGCAAAAAATAAAATCCACCATACACACATGGCTCCGGCATCCAAATAAAGATACTTCCCTTTATCGGGACAAGCTGCCTTCTTCTTATATAGTACCAACAAATCGAAAAGAATAGAAATTATAAATAGTCCCATAAGAAGAGCAAGCCACAAAGCATTTTTTCCAATACTTTCCACAAGTCCATAAACAACAGCCAGACCTAATAATAAGGAACATACCATCCTGATTTTGAAATACGTGTTACTGCTTTGCATAATGACTAATTTTAATAGGGTAAACAAGTTAATAAAAATCGAATTCAAAATATCTGTATTCGATTATGGTAAGTAAAAACATTTGTATAAAACCATATCTATCTTACTTTTCATCACTACGAAGATAGAATAAAATCAGGCATCATACAAGGAAAAGAGGGTGACACAAAGTAGACATCTATAGAATATCAGCACGCTGATTATCAAAGAAATAAGAAAATATTTAAAAGAGAAAGGTAGACAAGAGGAAAAGAACAAGGAGACATGTCACTTTTTGAGCTATATTTGTAATAGCTTTACAAATGTTTATTATGAAAAATATCATCCTCGTCATCATAATTATCATAGCAGCAGCTGCTTCACTTTCACTTATCATTTATCTGAAAAAAACACATGAAATAAATACTCCATTGCTACAGATAGAACAACTGAAGCATGAAAGTTCTGACAGTACATTGAATATACAACCTGTACAAAACGATGAAATACAGCAAACGGTACACCAAACTACCAGACACATCCCATCCATACGGTTAGAATCTAAAGTAGCAGACCTCCAACTTAAATACGCCTCGATTCAAGATGAAAACACTTTACTGAAAATAAAACAACAACGTCTTTATATCTCATTATTCGGAATTTGTATAGCAGTACTTATTGCTACTATCATACTTTCTTATATATATAGGGAAGAAAAACGCAAACTGGCAGAACAGATGCGATCAAAAGACGACCTGATGAAGGAAATGAGGCTGCAACTGCAAGAAAAGACTATCGACCTGCATGCTGCACAGGAAAAAATCATCGAAAAGGAAATGGCTCTGGACAAAGAACTTTCACAGAGGGAAAAGATGAGGAGCGAATACTCTTCAAAGGAGGCTGCCATGAGAAAGGAAATCCTGCGCCACAGCGAGATCATCAGAAAAATGGAACAGCTCAATAAAATGAGCCAGCAGGATAAAATACAAAGCCGGTCGGTAGTGCTCTCCGACGAGGAACAGGACAATCTGGCGGAAGTTATAAACATCTGCTACAACAACTTTACAGACCGGCTTTGGAAAAAGTTCCCGACGCTGACAAAGGCGGACATCTCGCTTTGCTGCCTTATCAAGATCGGCATCTCAAACAGCAATATGCTTTACCTGCTCGACACCAGCAAGGTCGCCTTGAAGAAACGGAAAAACCGCCTCAAACACGACAAGATGGGTATGGACGAAAACGATTCGCTGGATGAGTTTATCATGGGATTCTGACGAGCATTATGCTCACTCTTTCACCCATACATGTTCTATCTCTACGACATACATTTTATGGAATCCGCCATGTCCTTCGCCGTACCAGCGGCTTACCAGTGAAGCATCGATAAACTGCTCGGGCTTTATCATATCGGCATACAGTTTTCTGCATTCCAGTACCATACGTGCCTGCTCGTAGGCAATGTTTCCTTCGGGAGTGGCAAAAGGTTTCAGTCCGGTAGCCGCTACCTTGTCGATGTCGCGTCCCGACTTGGAACCGCAGATTTTATGTATATCTTTATGCTCTTCGCCTAAGAAAGACAGGGTAAGCGTTTCTCCCTCTTCAATAAACTGGTAGGTATAACGCTCGGGACGGATGAAAATAAAGGCTACGGGCTTTGCCCACAAAACACCGGTTCCGCCCCAGCTTGCCGTCATCATGTTAAACTTTTCCTGTGTTCCGGCCGTTACCAGCATCCATTCCTTACTGATAGCGTCGAACATGTTATCTTTCAGTTCCGATACATTTATTTCTTTCATACATGCATATATTTAATGGTTCATCAGGGCAAAACTACTAAAATTATCGGTTCTCTGAGAAAAACGCTTTCAGAAGTCGCTGAAAATTTGTACAAACATTTTTATTTTTTGTACAAAAAATAAAAAAACATCAGCACGAATCAGACAGGCTCCCTGCATCTTCCTGCCCGAACCTCCTCTTTCCCCTGTTTTTTTTGATATTTCACGAAAGTCCTGAACGAAAGGAGTATACAAAAACCATTTCTTAAATAGCAAAACTGTATTAAAATTCAGAAAAAATAAACTATCTTTGCCACCGATTGGTTCCGGAAGGTTGTTTCGACCCGACGGATTAAAAGGGAATCGGGTGAAAGTCCCGAACAGTCCCGCTGCTGTGAAGCTCATCAAACACGTTGACAATTACTCATTGCCACTGGATAAAACCGGGAAGGTGTCAAAGCGTGTGAGTCAGTCAGAAGACCTGCCATCGTTTTTATTAATTAACCGAACTCGTGGGATAGGACGGTTGAACGTTTTACATAATGCTTAATAAACTTTACTATGCGGTAATGTTTACCCTACTGGTGTGGGGTATAAACATTTGTGTACCGGTACATGCACAAAACAAGTTGGACAGCCTTCAACATCTGAACGAGGTTGTTGTGACGGCGCGTGCCGTACAGAAAGAGATTTTTCCGGTACAGGAATTATCGGGCAAGCAGCTCCATCAGCTCAGCTCGCACAACGTGGCCGATGCCTTGCGCTATTTTTCCGGCATACAGATCAAGGACTACGGAGGAGTAGGGGGACTGAAAACGGTGAATATCCGGAGTATGGGAACCAACCATGTAGGTGTATTCTACGACGGCATCGAGCTGGGAAACGCACAAAACGGTACGGTCGATTTGGGAAGATTCTCGCTCGACAACATGGAGTCTGTCACGCTGTACAACGGACAGAAGAGTGCCATTTTCCAGCCGGCAAAGGATTTCGGCTCGTCGGGCTCCATCTATTTGCAGACACGGACGCCTCAGTTCGAGGAAGGAAAGAAGTATAACGTAAGGGCTTCGTTCAAGACGGGCTCGTTTGGTGTGGTAAATCCATCCATACTGTGGGAACAAAAGCTCGGACAACGAATCAGCAGTTCGTTCAGTGCCGAGTATCTTCACTCGTCGGGAAAATACAAGTTTACTTACCGCATGCAGGAGGGATATGATACGACGGCGGTGCGGCAGAACGGCGACCTGAATGCCTTGCGTGTGGAAGGAGGGCTGTTCGGACAGCTCAAGCAGGGATACTGGAAGGCGAAGGCTTACCTGTACAACTCGGAACGTGGATATCCGGGGGCAATCGTCCGCAACAAGTTCTCGCACGAGGATCGCCAGTGGGATACGAATTTCTTTACTCAGGGTACATTCAAGAAGGACTTTACACAGTGGTACAGCCTGCTTGCCAATGCGAAATATGCATACGACTACCTGCATTACCTGGCCGATCCTAACAAAGACGAGTCGCTGATGTATGTCAACAACCATTATTACCAGCAGGAAGTATACACATCGGTAGCCAACCGATTTAATCTGTTTTCGTGGTGGGAGGCAAGCTTTTCGGCAGATTATCAGTTTAACCTGCTGAATGCCGACTTGCGCGACTTTGTTTATCCGCGCCGGCATACGCTGCTGGCATCCATCGCTACGGCCATGCGCTTCAAGCAGGTGGAACTTCAGGCAAGTCTGCTCGAAACGTTTGTACACGATACGAGCTCGGGCACGCCTGCTCCCGACAAGCAGAAGCTTACTCCTTCGTTTTTCGTGTCGTGGAGGCCTTTTCCGCAAAGTGGCCTTAACCTGAGAGGTTTCTATAAACGGATCTTCCGGATGCCTACGCTGAACGACCTGTATTATACGTTTGTAGGGAATATCAACCTGGAACCTGAGTTCACTACGCAGTACGACTTAGGATTTACGTACAACCGTACCTTCAATAGTACGTGGCTGCGCTCGCTGGAAGTACAAACGGATGTGTACTACAACGAGGTGGAGAATAAAATCGTGGCCACTCCTACGTCGAATTTCTTCCGCTGGACGATGGTCAATCTGGGAAATGTGGAAATCAGAGGGGTAGATGTTGCGCTTCAGACCGGCTGGAAGATCGGACGTGACCTGACGGTAAGCAACCGAATCAATTATACGTACCAGCGGGCACAAGACTTTACCGACCCCAAAAGTGAGTTTTACGGAGGACAGATTCCGTACATCCCCTGGCACAGCGGTTCGGCCGTGGTGAACCTGCAATGGCGCTCGTGGGAGGCAAATTACAGCTTTATCTATACCGGAGAGCGTTATTCTTCGCAGGCCAATATCCCTTATAATTACCAGTTGCCGTGGTATACCAGCGACTTTTCGGTTTCCAAAGGACTGAAAGTGTGGAAGGGGGACCTGAAGCTGACGCTGGAAGTAAACAATTTATTGAACCAGCAGTACGAGGTGGTAGCCTGCTATCCGATGCCCGGCACCAACTTCAAGCTGATTGCTCAATATAACTTTTAATCATTCGGACCATGAACAGATATTATTTTTACCTGACAGCCTGCCTGATTTTGTGCTTCCTGAGCGGATGCCGTCAGGAACTTCCGATGATTCGTTCGGAAGTGGAATATGTCACCCTGCCTTCGGACCCGCAGTCTGTCGAGGGATTCTTTCTCGTCAATGAGGGGAATATGGGAAGCAACAAGTGTACGATCGATCATTTTGACGCACGTACAGGAAGCTATTTCCGCAACATTTATCCGGAACGGAACCCCAATGTAGTGAAGGAGCTTGGAGATGTGGGCAACGACATCGGCATTTACGGCAACCGGTTGTATGTGGTAGTAAACTGTTCCAACTTTGTGGAGGTGATGAATGTGCACACGGCAGAGCATATCGGCAGCGTGAGTATTCCCAACTGCCGCTACATTGTTTTCAACAGCGACAAGGCGTATGTCAGTTCGTACGCCGGTCCGGTACAGATTGACCCGAACGCGCGTCCGGGAAAGGTAGTGGAAATCAACCTTGAAACGCTCCAGATCACGCGGGAGGTGGTAGTAGGTTATCAACCGGAGGAAATGGTTATCAACAACGGACGACTGTATGTGGCCAATTCCGGCGGGTATCGTTTTCCCAATTACGACCGTACCGTTTCGGTAGTCGACCTCCAGTCGTTTCAGGTAGTCAATACGATTGATGTGGCCATCAACCTGCACCGTATGGAAATGGATAAGCAGGGACGCATTTATGTCAGTTCGCGCGGAGACTATTACGGTATCGGCTCCGACATTTATGTCGTCGACTCCCACACGGAAAAAGTAACCGGCAGACTGGGTATTGCCGCCAGTGAAATGTGCATGGACGAGAATCTGCTGTATACCATCAGTACCGAATGGAACTACAATACGGGAAAGAATCAGGTTTCGTACGCCGTTTACGATACGGAGAAGCAGGAAATTATTTCACACAACTTCATAACCGACGGAACGGAAAAGGAAATCACATTACCTTACGGAATTGCCGTTAATCCGGAAACCAAGGAAATATATGTATGCGACGCCACAAACTATGTCACTCCGGGGTATTTATACTGTTTTTCACCGGCAGGCAAGCTCCAGTGGAAAGTTCGTACCGGCGATATTCCCGCGCATATTGCCTTTTCGACAGAAAGATTTTATTAACCAATACTTAAACCGTTTCAAAAAATGAAAAAGTTCACATTACATCAGGTTCAGCTGACGGGCGCCTTGCTTGTCGCACTGACTGCCGGTGGCTTCACATCGTGCAGCAGTGACAAAAACGAACCGGAAATGCCTGTTACCACAGGCGAAAAAACGCCTTACGTGACGCGTGTCCTCGACTACCGTCCGGCTGTAGGGCAGTTTACCAATCAGCTCCCCGAATATAAGGAAGGAGATACGCAGGAAGATATGAACCGTAAGGCACTGGAAGCTATCGGAAATAATAAAATGGGAATGGTTTCGCTGGGAGGTTTCGGCGGATACATTGTGGTGGGCTTCGACCATACTATCGAAAACAAGGCCGGACTGTGTGACTTCCGTGTACTGGGTAATGCGTTTTATGCCAACGGAGCATCGGAATACGGAAGCTGTGAGCCCGGTGTCATTCAGGTATGCTACGACGAAAACCGCAACGGGCTGCCTGACGACGGATGGTACGAAATAGCCGGAAGCTCTTATCCCGACGGAAAGGAATCGTGGCTTGACCTGTCGGCTCAGGCTGGCAACGATACGAAAACCGTACTGAACTATGAAATAACCTATTACCGTCCCTCAAAGGAACCGGGAGCGCCTACCGAACAGTATATCCGCTGGGAAGACAATCAGGGAGGAAGCGGCTACAAGGCGATGAATGCTACTCACTTGCAATCTTATTTTCCACAATGGGTGAAAGAGGATAAAATAACATTTACGGGGACACGCCTTCCTCAGAACGGAATAGACCAGAGTGGAAAGGGTACGTATTTCGCTCTTTACCGCTTTGCCTACGGCTATGCAGACAATGAACTGAACGATAAGGATGCATCGGCTGTCGATATTGACTGGGCTGTCGACTCCCAAGGTAAGGCAGCCAATCTGCCCGGAATAGATTTCGTCCGTATCCATACAGGAGTAAATCAGGAAAACGGATGGCTGGGCGAATGCTCTACAGAAGTCATGGGAGTGGTCGACTTGCATCTGACCAATGTTACCATAGAAAGCAAAAACATCAAAAACAAATAATCAACCTACTAAAAACTTTTAAGAAATGAAAAAGACCGAATTTATGAAGGCACACTTCCTCTGGGGGCTACTTCTGCTCACTATCAGTCTGTTTGCAGGCAGCTGTAGCAATGATAATAAAGAAACCGTTGCACCGGCTCCGGAATTTGAACTGGTAACTGAAATAGATGCAACGAATCCTGTTTTTATCTCGCCCGACAAAAATTTCAAAATCGAATATAATGCGAAAAACATCAAGTCGGTTGCAACGAACATGCTGCCGGAAGGATGGACTGCCGAAATAGACGAAAGCGGATCATGTATCAACGTAAAAGCAGCGGCCAGCGCTACTTCGAAGGTAAAGCTGACGATTACTGCCACAGGAGAAGATACGCAGAAGGTTTCGAAAGAAGTAACTCTTTGCTGTCTGAACTTCTTCGACGACGTGAACGGTACTTTCGTATTGAATGAAGGAAACATGACAACCGAAAACGGTTCGCTTACGTATATCACTGCCGACGGCTATGTATTTGACGATGCTTACAAGACTGTCAATGGTTCGGAACTGGGAAATGTGGCGCAGGATATGGCTTTCTGCGGCGATAAAATTTACATCATCTCTCAAAATGGAGATGAAAACGCGGTAGGAACCAAATTCGAAAACGACGGTATGCTTATCGTTGTCAATGCAAAGACACTTCAAAAGGAAATGGCTTTCACCAAAAGCGAACTTTCCACACTCGACTGGCCGACACATGTTGCCGCGATCGATGATGAACATGTCTACATTCGCGATAATAAAGGTATTTACCGCCTTAACACAAAGACTAAGGAACTTACTTTCATAAACGGTACAGACAAGGCTCCCAAAAGCCAGTTTGTGACGATGAATGGAAAGGTGTATACGTATAAAAGCGGACTCATCGGAGGTATTATCGAAATATCTCCCGATAGTGATACGGCAAAAACTACGGAATTTCCTTATAGAGCCGAGGTAAGCATTAATGAGGTTTTCGGCATCCAGCCTGCCGATGACGGGGATATCTGGGTTATGACTTTCGGATTTGGCAAGTCGGCTATAGGAAAGTTCAATCTTGAAAGCAAAAAGATTATCCAGCGTCAGGTCAGTGTCAAACCTTCCGTTGGAAGTGCCGGGGTAGCGTTCGTTGCCAATGGTTCGGATATTTATTATACTAACGGCACAACAATCTACCGCCTTAAGTTCAATGCCGACGAATCGCTTAAAGCAGAATCGGGACTGGAAGCTGAAGAAAACCTGACTGACATCTCTACGCTGGACGATAACGCCGGACTGCTTTATAACGGACTGGGAGTGCATCCGGTTACCAAAAACGTATATATCAATACAATTAAGTCGTTCGCCTTGTATACACAAAACACCATCTGGTCTTTCGACTTCAACAACAGTGCAGAAACACCTGTGGCCAAATACGAGAACTATACAAACTTCCCGGCTGGATTTTTCTTTGCTCCCCAAAAATAAAAAATAACTTTTAAACATAGAACAATGAAACATTTGAATCACTTGATAATTCCGGCGTTATGCGGACTCCTGTTTTTTTCCGGATGTTCCAGCAAATCGGACGACCCGGGTACACAACCTCCTTCAACAAATCCTAATCCTCCCGCAGAACTGGGAGGATATGCCAATCCCGACGGAGTATTTATCTTGAACCAGGGAGCACGTACCGAAAACAGTTCACTGACATACATTAATCCCGACGGAAATGTGGAAGAAAAGGTTTATCAGACTGTCAACGGTTCGGCTTTCGGACATCAGGCTCAGGATATGTATATGTACAACGGAAAGCTTTACATTATCAGCAACAATAATGACGACTATAACGGATCGGTAGGCGACGGAACTTTGGTTATCGCCGATGCTGTAACATTGAAACGGGAAAAAGCATTCCAGTTCAGTGATTTGACATACCATAAACCTGAAGGTTCGCTGGACGAAAACGAATATCTTCCGCTGATCACTCCTTTAAGAAACATTGTCGTTGTCGATGAAAAGAATATATTCTTCTCCGACCAGAAAACCCTTCTCCGTTTCGACAGTACTACCGGTGAGCTGAATATCGTAGAAGATTCTTATCATTTCGGTAATCAAGGAAATACAATTGAAACACTTGCCTCTACCCGTGGCATGGTAGTTATAGGCGATTGTGTTTATTCTGGAGGGGGAGGCTTCTGGGCAAGCACACGATTGCTGGAGTTCAAAAAAGGAGAAAACAAGGCAACCCGCATTTTGGAAAACCTGAAAGGAGAGTTTATCAGCGGTATATGCCGTACCGGAGAACGGGAACTTCTTCTGGCTACATGTGGACGTGCTGGAACTACAAAAAGTTACTTTATATTTATAAATCTCGATACATGGGAAATTGTCAAGGAAAAACAGATTGCTGCCGATATCTCGGCTGAGTTTTCAAACAACTCCGGCATTTCAATGGCTGGCGATTATGTCTACTTCAGCGCAGGAAAGACAAGCATCAGCCGCGTTTCACTGAAGACATGGAAAGTAGAAGAAAACGTGATAGATGTAACAAAGGATGCGCCTAATGCAAAGTATCTTAACTGTAATGTGGTGGCCGACCCTAAAAAACAATATATTTATGTAGCTGTTTCGGATGAATATTACGAAACAACTATTTCGAACGGCAACTTGCTGGTATACGATTGCAGTGGAGAAACTCCCAAACTTGTTAATAACATAGTGAACAAGACCAGTTATCCTATCGGAATTTATCCGATGTCGGAATTTTATAAATAAAAAAGAAAACAAGTCGTAACCGGACTTGCTTGCCTAAAAATCGCTACTGATTACCAGAATAGAACAGAAGTTATCTCTGTTTTCTGACTCAATCAGTGGCGATTTTTTTGTTTTCACCGAATGTTTAGAACCAGTCCTTGAAGGCCGGTACACGGGCTTTGCTGATAATGACCTTTTCTCCGGTAGGAGGGGTAAGTTGCAAAACCATACGTCCGCCAAACCATAAACTTACTCCTGTGACTGCCTTATGGGCAATAATATACTGACGATTGGCCCTAAAAAACAGACGAGGATTAAGCAACTCAGCCAGTTCATCAAGAGTTTGCTGGAAATCGAATATCTCAGCAGACTGTGTTACGGCCTTGACTGCCCCTTCATCAATATAAAAATAGGAAATCTGATCGACACACACAGGGACAAAACGATCGCCTTTCACAGGTATCAGAAAATGTGTCTTGTAGCTTTCTTCCCGTTTTAAAGCGTGCATGACAGCCTGAAAATCAATATTTGGCTGAACAGCACTTCCAAACATTTTTAATTTATCGACAGCTTTTTGTAAATCGGAACTACTGATAGGTTTCAGCAAGTAGGCAATGCTATTTACTCGAAATGCTTGCAAAGCATACTCATCGTAAGCAGTTGTAAAGATGATGGGGCAGGTTATATCAATCTGTTCGAAAATGCCAAAAGCAGAACCATCGGCCAGATGAATATCCATGAAGACCAATTCAGGCATGGAATGAGAAGCGAACCATTCCAATGTTCCGGTTACACTGTCTGTTTCACCGACAATTTCAAATTCAGCCTCTACTTCTTTCATGGCTGCTTTCAGGTTACGGAGAGCAGCCTTTTCATCTTCTATAATTAAGGTTTTCATATCAGCGGCAAGGTTACTTTAAAGTTTTTATTGTTTTCCTCAATCGTGATATCCCGACCGAGGAGTAGTTGATAACGCTTGGACAGATTTGCCAACCCGATGCAAGTACTGCTGCTGTCCGACAGCTTAGGTTGAATACGATTACTGACACAAAGTGAATTTCCTTCTGTACAGATATATACCGTAAGCGGATTACGGTTGCTGATTTCGTTGTGCTTCACCGCATTCTCCACCAGCATTTGCACTGCCATCGGAGGTACTTGCCGTTGCAATAACTCTTGCGGAATATGAATATCAAACTTCAAATTGTCTTCGTAGCGCATCTGCAACAGATAAATATACGAACGTACAAAACTCATTTCTTCATTCAAGGCTACGGTAGGCGACAGATTGTCGTGCAGCGTATAACGCATCACCCGTGATAATTCCTGAAGATAGTTCTGCGCCTTATCGGGCGACTCCCGTATAAGTGAATATAAGGTATTAAGAGAATTAAAAAGCATGTGCGGATTAAGCTGGCTTTTCAAGGTTTCGTACTGATTGACGAGATTTTCCGTACGTAATTGTTCATTCTCAAGTAACATTCGACGACTACGCTGATTCTGGTAGTCTAAATAACAAGTACCGGTCACGATACAGGCTATCAGAATATCTCTTAAAGGATGAAGATAGTGATGTAACATGGCAGTAATAGCAGGAACATCGAAATGTTGGTGGATATAAACGAATCCTTTTCCCAACAAATTACATACAACCAATGTAATGATAAACGTTACAACAATTCTTTTCCAACTTAACTCGGCAGCCGGATGACTGGGTATCATCAGCTTGATGTTCAGAAAAAAGAGTAACAGAATAGAAATATAAGTAAACAATATTTCGGAACTGACATTAACCCAATAAATATCCGGAAACAGACGGCCGTCTGCCACAGGATCGGAAAGTGCAATCAGTTCGGGCAGATGCATAAGGAACGCCACCAAAATAGAGATGGCGTTCAGCATCAGAAAAAATCTCTTATGGATGTGAAACAACTTCATGCAACAAAGTTAGTGTTTTTTATCCGTAATCTTGGCAGCTACATACATGCCCGGCCGAAAATTCGGATAGGCTTGCAGAATACGTGCATAGACTTTAATGGAACGATTTGCATTGTCTACCATTTGATCGACAGAAATCAGTTCGGCTGTAAACGTTGTATCAGGCATACCGTTGACTTTAAATGTAAAATGTGTATTAGGCTGTAGCTTATCCAGGTCTTTTTCATAAGCAGTCAACTGCAACATAGGCTTGCTTTTATCAATCACATCACAAACCGGATCGCCCGCTGCAAAATATTTCCCGGCATTAACATCCATATTGGTTACATAACCGTTGCGTGGAGCCCGTATATCCAGATAAGTACGAATACCATTCCGGTTCAAAGCCGTAGTATCAGTTCCAAGCAGAGTAAGTTGTGCCGCAGCAGCCTCCATCCGGCTTTTCATGGAAAGATAGTCGGCTTTACTTTGCTGCATGCGCTTCAACGAGGCCGATTCCCCGGAAACCAGTTTCCGCTGACGGTCATATTCTTTTTTCAGATATTCAGTCTGGGCAGCAGCATCAAGATAAGACTGCTGAAGTTCGATAAAAGCCGGATTGGCTAACGTAAGAATAATTTCTCCTTTACGAACATATTCACCCGGCAAGACACGTATATCTCGTACAGAGCCTCCCATGCCTAATGTTACTGTAACATGGTTTTGTGGAGGCATCACGATGACGCCGTTGAACGATGGCGGATTGGACACGTTAGTAGCTCCACTCACTCCGTCCACTTCGGGCATTTGTGTACTGTCTTCATTGGCTTGTACTGCCTCCGATGTACCGGCCGACTCAGTCTGCTCGCCCGAGCGGCTTGAACATGATACTGTCAGTAAGACAAACATCAAGTAAATCATTCGTTGTTTCATCAGGTTCATTTTATTCATTTTTCTTTGAGTTTTTGAGATTGTTAGTAAGGGATAGTTCACTCGGTATAGAGTTCCAGTTCGAGTACGGTAATGTTATAAGCATAAACCGTTTCGATATATCCTCGTTTAATTTCACGGACAGCATTCAGGCTCTGGATAAATTCACTGATATCTGTTTCATTTTCCTGGAATTTCTTCAGTGCACTATTCTGCAAAGCTTCTGCTTCCTTGATAGCAGCCTGCTGGTAATAAGTCAGCCGTTCACGCTGGCGGACAAGTTGACTCTGCAACTCACTTACCTTATTGGATAACTGACGGCGGTTATCCTCTGCTTCCCATGTGGCTATCCGCAAGTTGATACGTGCCTGTTTGGCACGGCTTCGCTGGGGAAAGAACAGTACAGGGAAAGAAACTCCCACCATCCATGAGTTCAATCCGGTAAGTGGCGCAATCTTTTGCCGTACATACCCCACAGACAACTCCGGAAAGAAACGGCTACGTTCTATTTTCAACAGATTTTTTTTCTCCTGTACCTGAGCATCAAAATAGTTCAAGTGACGGGAAGACAACGACAAGCCGTCTGTCTGTATCGGCATGACTGCCAGCGACGTATCGGCAGGCAACAGAGGCTGATTGCTGTAGCAAGACCAAGTAAACCGGCGTCCAGCCAGTGTCAGCTCCTCGGAAGACTCCAACCAGCGTGTATATAAATCGGCAGCCAATGCTGTAATCATATTCCGTTCAGCCAGATCAATATCCCCCTGAAGATAACGTTGTTCACCACTTTTCTTCAACTGTTCTGCTAATTCCCTCTGTCCGCGATACATGGCATTGATATGAAAAGCATATTGATAATAAGCCCATGCTCGTTTCACCTCTGCCGTTACTTCTTTCTTCACCATATCACGATAACTTTCTCCTTTACTTATTTGAGTATTAGCCAAGGCATTTTTATAAAAAGGAGTAAGTAAAGACCCAAGTGACTGTTCTACAGACAATTCATTATCATTCCGGTCGGCACCATTCAACTGTCCCCAAGAATAACTGAAAGAAGTATTTCCTCCATCCCACGCTTCTCCTTTCGAAGCTCGTGCCCGCTCAATCTCGGATTCTGCCATTTTCAGACGCGGATGATTGGTCATAGCTGTTTCGACAGCTTGCTTCAGAGTCACACTTTGCTGCGCTTGAATAGCTGCAGGAGTGAAAGCAGCAAGTAAAACAATCAGCAAAGATGCTTTACGGACCGAAAAGCGATTTTTTCTTCGCATCTGTCTGACAGCTATACTGTTCACCAGACGATAGAAAACAGGAATGATAATCAATGTCAGTATAGTAGATACAATCAGTCCACCTATCACTACGGTAGCCAGCGGACGTTGTACCTCAGCACCGGCCGAAGTAGCAATAGCCATCGGAACAAAGCCCAGTGAAGCAACCAGTCCGGTCAGGAAAACAGGACGAAGCAAATGCGGACAACCCTCGGAAATAATACGATCGGTACACAAATGATACTGACTTCTTTTGCGTATGTCGTTAAAATGATTGATCATCAAAATACCGTTCAGCACGGCCACACCGAAGAGCGCGATGAAACCCACGCCAGCCGAAATACTAAACGGCAAGCCACGCAGCCACAAAGCGACGATACCACCGATAAGAGAAAGAGGCACGGTAGAGAATACAACCAGTGAATAAATTACACTCCGGAATGCAAAGAACAGCAACAACAGAATCAGCATCAAAGCAATGGGGATAACTACCGTCAGTGTACTGATAGCATTCTGCAAGTTCTCGAACTGTCCACCGTATTCAAAGTAATACCCCGGCTTAAGTTTTACGTTCTTGTCGAGTGATTCACTGATTTGACTTACTACTTGCTGGATGTCAGCATCGCGTACGTTCACACCAATAACGACACGACGCTTGGTAGCGTCACGGTTAATCTGAAGCGGACCGTTTACCAGTTCGATGCTGGCTACTTCACTCACTGGAAGCTGAATATTGTCTTTTGTACGGACAAACAGCTTGTCAATATTCAAATCACTGACCTTTTCCTTATCCAGACGCACTACAAGATCAAAACGTCGTTCATTCTCGAAGACTACTCCTGCCGTTTCGCCTGCATAGGCAGTACGGATCACAGTATTCAGTTCTTCTATGTCGATGCCGTAACGGGCAATCTTGGCACGGTCGAAGCGGACAAGAAGCTGCGGCAATCCCATAGCCTGTTCCACCAAAACATCGGCTGCTCCCGGCACTTGTTCTACATAACGAGCTGCCTCACGAGCCTTATTATATAATTCAGTCATATCTTCTCCGTAAAGTTTGATTGCAATATCAGCCTTGGCACCAGTCATCAATTCATTGAAACGAAGCTGGATAGGCTGACTAAAATTAAATTCCGCGCCTTTGATGGAATCCAGACATGCTTTCATTTTCTCCACCATCTCTGCACGGCTCGAAGCAGATGTCCATTCATTGAAAGGTTTCATCACAATCATCACATCGGCATCTTCTACTGCCATCGGATCGGTCGGTACTTCCGCCGTACCAATCTTGGCTACAACATGCTTGATTTCCGGAAAGCGCTCTTTCAGTTTCTTTTCCGCTTCGAGTGAAACCTCGATACTTTTGCTCAGCGAACTGCCTGCCGGAAGAGTCATCTGCATAGCAAAGTCACCTTCGTCCAAGGTCGGAATAAACTCGGCTCCCAGCTTCGTAAACAGCAACAGCGAAAGCAACAAGGCTACGAAAGACACAGAAATAGTTCCCCATACATGAGCCAGACTGAAACGAAGCACCCGCTGATAAACTTTATTCAAGGAGTTGAAGAAGCGGTCGGCCAGTGTAGGTTTCACTGTTACGGTACGTTTCAGGAAAAGAGAAGCCATCATTGGTACATAAGTAATAGATAGAAGAAGTGCTCCAATGATACAGAACACCAGTGTCTTGGCCATCGGCGTAAAGTATTTTCCTTCAATGCCGGTCAGCGTCAGGATAGGGAAGAATACAATCAAAATGATAAGTACGGCAAATGTAGCACTTCTCACTACATGTCCGGCACCTTTTTCCACTTCACGATCCATTTCCTCACGATTCAAGGTACGTCCTCTCAATCCCCGTCCGTACAGGTGAGCCAGAATACCTTCCAGAATAACGATGGAGCCATCCACCACAATACCGAAGTCGATGGCACCCAGACTCATCAGATTGGCCGACACATTAAAGATACGCATCAAGATAAAAGCAAAAAGCATAGCCAGCGGAATGACTGAAGCCACAATCAGACCGGCACGTACGTTACCCAGGAAAACAATCAGTACCAGAAATACAATAATAGCTCCTTCCACCAGGTTACGTACAACCGTCGAGATATTTCTATTCACCAGTTCCGAACGATTCAGATAAGGCTCTACTGATATTCCTTCGGGCAACATCTGCTGCACTTTGGCAACCCGCTTTTCCAGCTCTTTAGTCACCACATTGGCATTGGCACCTTTCAACATCATGGCGATGCCGCCCACACATTCTCCCTCGCCGTCCTTGGTCATAGCTCCAAAACGCTTGGGAGCACCAAACTGTACACGTCCGATATCTCCAATGTGCACCGGTATACCACCACGGTTAGTTACGACAATCTGTTCCACATCGTGCAGATCGTTAATCATACCTTCCGAACGGATGTAATAGGCACGATTCACCTTTTCTATATAACTGCCGCCTGTATTCTGATTATTACGGCTCAAGGCTTCGAACACTTCACCGATAGTAATATTCAGCGAATACAGTGCATCGGGATCGACAGCCACTTCGTATTGCTTCAGATAACCGCCAAAACTGTTGATTTCGACAATACCGGGAATACCCGAAAGCTGTCTTTTTACAATCCAGTCCTGTATCGTACGCAGTTCCATGGCATCGTAACGATCTTCATATCCCGGAGCTACTTTCAGTACATACTGGTAAATTTCACCCAAACCGGTAGTAATAGGCATCAGTTCAGGAGTACCCAGCTCCGGCGGAATTTCACCTGAAACCATCTGTATCTGTTCGTTCACCAACTGACGGGCATCCAAGGTAGGAACATTCTCTTTAAAAACAACAGTCACAAGCGACAGGCCAAAGCGTGATACTGAGCGTATTTCTTCGACATTCATTACGTTGCTCATGGCTATTTCAATAGGAAAAGTAATAAGCTGTTCCACTTCTTGCGGAGCCAGCGTGGGCGACACGGTAACAATCTGCACCTGGTTGTTGGTAATGTCGGGTACGGCATCAATAGGCAGTGTCAGCATGGAATATATGCCGCCAGCCAGAAGCAACAGGGTGGTCAGGACCACAAATAGCTTCTTTCGGATTGAAAAATGTACGATTTTTGCAAACATAAGTGGTAAATACTAAATTTATAATTATTACAAAGTTAATATCTATACAGCATTATTACCACCTTTTGCCGATGAAACGCCCAAAATGACAGTTGAAATACACGATAGGCGAGGTGACTTTATTTTAGCAACAATACAGATTTACCGAAAAAGGCAACAACAGCAAGGAAAAATGTTTTTTGAACCTGATTTTCTCAGACAGAAATGCTTATTAACAAAAAAACTTTTATCCTGTTGAAAAAGTTACTTGTTATGTGTAAACAGCCAATCCAACGCTATACTTATTATGCCATGCAGAAGGTATGTGCTATCGGAAGAACAGAAGAATATATAAATAAAAAAGCTCTAATTCATAAAAGAATCAGAGCTTTCTAAATGTTGCTTTCTAAAAGAGCGGTGCGTACGGGACTCGAACCCGTGACCCCATGCGTGACAGGCATGTATTCTAACCAACTGAACTAACGCACCATTAAGTTTTTGTTTTGTTGCTTTCTCTCTCGATTGCGGTTGCAAAGGTACGACTTTTTTTGAAACCTCCAAATATTCTGCCTAACTTTTTCTCTTTTTTCTTCATTTTTCTACAAAAACTCCCTTAAAAAGCCTTTTATCCCCCTCTAAAATGTCCCTTTCTTTTCTTTTTCCGCCCTGATATCTCCATTAAAGCCTACTGACGTCTTAAATAAATTTTGTACAAAAACTTTTTGAATTTGTACAAATCTCAAAATAATTTGTACAAAAACACGAGAAAACAACTGCACCTTCTTTAAAAAGACGAAGGCTGCTGCCCGAAGACAACAGCCTCTCTGTTCAGAAATTCAAATACGACTAACTTTTATTTGTTGATACGCTTATATCCATATACAGCCAGATCACCCAACTCTTCCTCTATACGCAACAATTGGTTGTACTTAGCCATACGGTCCGAACGGCTCAAGGAACCGGTCTTGATCTGCCCACTATTTGTAGCAACAGCAATATCGGCAATGGTTGCATCCTCCGTTTCTCCCGAACGGTGAGAGGTTACCGTAGTATATCCGTGTCGGTGAGCCATTTCAATGGCATCAAGTGTTTCGCTCAATGAACCAATCTGATTTACCTTGATAAGGATAGAGTTGGCGCATCCCAGTTCGATACCTTTCGAAAGGAAATCTACGTTTGTAACGAACAGGTCATCACCTACCAGTTGACAGCGTCCTCCGATACGTTCGGTCAGTTTTTTCCAGCCTTCCCAGTCGTTTTCGCTCATACCGTCTTCGATGGAGTCGATAGGGTACTTGCTGATAAGTTCTTCCAGATAAGCTACCTGTTCATCGGATGTACGCTTCTTTCCTTTTTCGCCCTCGAAGATTGTATAGTCGTATACACCATCCTTATAAAATTCGGACGAAGCACAGTCCATACCGATCATCACATCTTTGCCCGGTTCATAGCCAGCCAGCTTGATAGCTGCCAGAATAGCTTCCAGCGCATCCTCAGTTCCATTCAGCGCAGGGGCAAATCCTCCTTCATCCCCCACGGCAGTGCTCAGCCCTCTGTCGTGCAATACTTTCTTCAGGGCATGGAAAACTTCTGCTCCCATACGGAGTCCTTCACGGAAAGAAGGTGCTCCTACCGGACGAATCATAAACTCCTGAAAAGCAATAGGAGCATCGCTGTGCGAACCTCCATTGATGATATTCATCATCGGAACAGGCATTACAAATGTATTTACTCCTCCAATATAACGATACAAGGGCACATTCAGGTAATTGGCAGCAGCTTTTGCTACTGCAAGCGAAACGCCCAGTATGGCATTTGCTCCCAGATTCGATTTTGTTTTTGTTCCGTCCAGCTCAATCATTTTCTTGTCGATGGCACGCTGTTCCAGAACAGACCAGCCTTCCAGCGCCGGAGCAATAATCTTATTCACGTTTTCAACAGCTTTCAACACACCTTTTCCACCGTAACGATGGGGGTCTTTATCGCGAAGTTCCAACGCTTCATGCTCACCAGTAGAAGCTCCCGAAGGTACGGAAGCACGTCCTATTACACCTGATTCCAGCTTTACTTCAACCTCTACGGTAGGATTTCCACGTGAATCGAGTATTTCACGTCCTATGATTGCTTTAATTTTCATATTCTTTTTCCGTTTAAAGATTAATGATTTCTCTGATTACAAAAATCAGTATTTCTGAAGAGCAATACAATACCTTAAAATAGGTATTTCTATATAGATAAAAAAAGCGCAGAACTTACAACGAAGAAGTCCTGCGCCACATATAATATACCTAAATATTAATAATTGTTCTTCTTTACTTCAAAATAGGCTTGCGGATGCAAACATGCAGGACAAATTTCAGGAGCTTCAGTACCTACATATAAGTAGCCACAGTTACGGCACTGCCATACTACTTCTGTATCTTTCTTAAATACCTTACCTTCTTCTACATTCTTTGCAAGAGCAAGATATCTTTCTTCGTGTCCTTTTTCGGCAACAGCAATCTCACGATACATTTTGGCAATAGCAGGGAAACCTTCCTCGTCGGCGATGTCTGCAAACTTCGGATAATCCAGCGACCATTCTTCGTTTTCGCCTGCTGCCGCAGCTTTCAGATTTTCCAATGTTGTACCGATAACTCCAGAAGGATAGCTTGCTGTAATTTCTACCATGCCGCCTTCCAGCCACTTGAACATACGCTTAGCGTGCTCTTTTTCCTGATCGGCTGTTTCTGCAAAAATAGCAGCAATCTGTTCATAGCCCTCTTTCTTGGCTGTACTTGCAAAATATGTATAGCGCATTCTTGCCTGTGATTCACCAGCAAATGAAATGCCTAAATTCTTCTCAGTTCTTGTTCCTTTGATACTTTTTCCCATAATTGTTAGTTATTTAATTGGTTAAACATGTATATTCCTGATTTGATATTGCAAAGATAACACTTTTATTCAAATTTGTAATCATTACAATTTTTAAATTAAGCATTATTAATAAAAATCATCTGCTAATATAAATAATAACCTTATTATCAGGGAAAATGTTCAAATAAATATATACTTTTGCACTTCTTTTTATAATTTATAACAAAACGAATATATGGTAAAATTAGATTTTCAACCAAAGTTGTTTTCTACGTTGAAAAACTATACGAAAACAGACTTTACTACCGACCTGATGGCAGGTATTATCGTAGGTATAGTAGCATTGCCTCTTGCCATTGCGTTCGGTATTGCTTCAGGAGTAAGTCCTGAGAAGGGTATCATTACAGCGATTGTAGCAGGATTCATTATTTCTCTTCTTGGGGGAAGCAAGGTACAGATAGGGGGACCGACCGGAGCTTTCATCGTAATCATTTACGGCATCATCCAGCAATACGGTATCGAAGGACTGATGGTTGCCACCATGATGGCTGGCGTACTCCTTATATTATTAGGTATATTCAAGTTAGGTACAATCATCAAGTTTATACCTTATCCTATCATTGTCGGATTCACCAGTGGTATCGCTGTTACCATCTTCACAACTCAGATAGCAGATATCTTCGGACTTCAGTTTGGAGGTGAAAAGGTTCCGGGTGATTTTATCGGAAAATGGATATTATATTTTCATCATTTCGATACCGTAAACTGGTGGAATGTGGTAGTAAGTGTGATAAGTATTTTCATTATTGCCATCACTCCCAAGTTTTCAAAAAAAATTCCCGGCTCACTCATTGCCATCATATTGGTCACTGTAGGAGTATATCTGCTGAAAATGTATGGAGGAATCACCTGTATCGATACAATCGGCGACCGCTTCAGTATCAAGGCACAACTTCCTGAAGCAGCTGTACCGGCATTGGACTGGGAAGCTATCAAGAACCTCTTCCCTGTAGCTATTACTATCGCCGTACTGGGAGCGATAGAATCTTTGCTTTCGGCTACGGTGGCCGATGGTGTAATAGGCGACCGTCATGACTCGAATACTGAACTTATCGCACAAGGTATAGCCAATTTCGTTTCGCCTATCTTCGGAGGTATTCCAGCTACAGGAGCTATTGCCCGAACCATGACCAACATCAACAACGGAGGTAAATCGCCGGTTGCAGGTATCGTTCATGCGGTGGTATTGTTACTGATTCTACTATTCCTGATGCCGCTTGCCCAATATATTCCGATGGCCTGTCTGGCTGGTGTTCTCGTTATCGTATCGTATAATATGAGCGGCTGGCGTGTTTTCAAGGGATTGTTGAAAAACCCAAAATCGGATGTTACAGTCTTGTTGATAACCTTCTTCCTTACCGTTATCTTCGACCTGACGGTAGCTATCGAAGTCGGCTTGATTATTGCCTGCGTACTGTTTATGAAACGTGTAATGGAAACCACACAGATTTCTGTTATCACCGATGAAATAGACCCGAACAAAGAATCAGATCTGGAGGTACACGAAGAACATCTTATCATCCCCAGCGGCGTAGAAGTATACGAAATAAACGGTCCGTATTTCTTTGGTATCGCTACCAAGTTTGAAGAAATCATGGCACGCCTGGGCGATCGTCCGAAAATCCGTATCATCCGTATGCGTAAAGTTCCGTTCATCGACTCTACAGGTATCCATAACCTGACAACACTGTGTGAAATGTCGCAAAAGGAAAATATACACATTATTCTTTCGGGAGTAAATGAACACGTACACGCCGTACTTGAAAAATCCGGATTCTATGAATTATTGGGTAAAGAAAATATCTGTAGCAACATTAACGAAGCACTGGAAGTCGCTACAAGAGAAATAACAGAACTCACTAAGGCTAAAAAGTAAAGCGTATAATGTTAAAACCTTTTAGCAGACAAGCGGAACTTATTAAAACATGTTATAAAGCATAGATTTTTATAAGTTTCGCTTGTTTGTTTGCAGGAAGTCCGTATCTTTGCACTGTGTTTTTCATAGTATTAGATTTAAGGTTAACAAAGGTTGGAGTACAGCGGTACTCCTTTTTTTATGTCCATACGTGAAGGAACCGTTCATTATACCAAAAAAGCTACCCCAAATATTTCTTGAGATAGCTTTCTTCGAATACAATCATATTTTCTTTTCAATAAGATGCCGTAGCATTCAATCCTGCTTTTTTCAGTAATGCTACAATACGGTCCAGCTCTTCGTGTGTAGCTTTTTGCAGGAAATGGTCGGGAGTTTCACGATCTATTGTATAAATCATGACTTGACGGGGAGCAATCTGCTTTACAGTTTCGAGCCATGGCAGTACAAAACGGTCGGAAGTATTGTCTATATCCAAACCTTCGTCGGTCCTACCTTTCATAAACATGGTCTGAATAATCAAATTACCCTTAAAGGCTTTCATTCCTTCGATTATCTTGTTTACATCGTAAGTTCCCGTAGGACGATCTACCCGTTGAATATACTCCGCATCCACCGTATCGAGCTTTAATATGTTATTATCGATCTTATTCAATGCTTCGAAAACCTTTTCCTTGTGAATAAACGTAGAATTACTCAACACACTGACTTTTGCATTCGGGAAATACTTATCACGCAATGCCAAAGTATCTTCTATAATTTCCGGGAAATGAGGGTGAGCAGTAGGTTCTCCATTACCTGCGAACGTCAGAACATCAGGAACAGGACCATTGGCTTGCATATCAATCAAACGCTTTTCCAAGGCTTCACGTACTTCTTCACGAGTCGGAAGTTTCTGTTTCGGCCGATGATCTTTATTATATCCGCATTCACAATAAATACAATCGAATGTGCAAAACTTACCATCGGCAGGAAGTAAGTTTATTCCCAGCGAAACGCCTAAACGCCGGCTATGCACGGGACCAAATATAGGAGAAGGATAAATAACTGTTGACATAAGTCGTATTAGTTTTAGTTTACGGACAAAAGTACACATTATATTCTTATTACCACTTTACTTTCAGTTGTAATTGTATATCCGACTTACGGTTTCCTTGTATTTCCTCTGTTCCCGAACTGATCCGGTCACGGTCTTTATAGTAAGTCAATCCCCATTTTCCCTGAATTATTAACCGGTTCTTATAATTATACTTTAAATTGACTGCCCAACGGCTGCCCCTTCCATAAAAAGAAAACATAGAAAAGGCATACAGCAAGCCCGGTTCATACATATAAACACGTGAATCATAACTTTGTGTTCGAAACCAAGCTCCACTACATAAAATCTGTACTGGTACAAAAGATAGGCTTGTACCCAGCGTCCCGTTAATAAAACCTCCGTTCGAAGATAATCCGGATTTATAAGCTGTATGCACGTACTCAGTTGCAGTTTTCAACCAGAATTTTTCACAGGGTTTATACGATAGTTGATAATGCAGACGCTGGCGAATATAAGGCAATACATACTTTTTCTCATCGGCTGAAGTATAGTTCTTCGCTTTATTCTTATAGCTATACTTTATCAACATAGTCAGTGAATTAATAGGTGAATAACTCAACTGACACAAACCATCAAAACCGGATGTATGATCTTTATCAACCTGATATCTTCGATAAAAGAAATGGAAGAAGTCACCATAACATGCAATCTTCAATTTACTGAAAAAGCTGGATTCCAGTCCTATATAAATACCCGTCTCATTCTGTAGTTTAGAATTTTCTCCAAAAGCATCTGCATAAATAGCCTGATAACGTTTATCATAGTATCGGTTAATAAGTAAGAAACTTGTATGAACAGCCGGTGAATAACTTAGCATATTCAGTGTAGCAACTCTACCAGATTTATCGAAGGCCGTTTCCCCTGATAAAATAAACTTATGGAAAAAGAACTTATAACTTCCTCCTACATTGAAAAAATATTTTCCACGAGGATAATATAAATTGTAGGGACGAAAATCAGGATTCAACACTTTGTTGAAAACAGTATAAACACCTGTTAAACCAAATTCAAATTGTTTTCCATTATATATTAAATTACTACCAACCAAATGATTATTTATAGTATTCTTCTTTTCAATATCTTTTTTCAACCGATGATATCCATCCGTTTTCAACGACTTTATAAACATATCTTCTATACGTGCATCCCGCTTACAAAATGAATAAAAAGCAGACAATGTCCAACGTTTCTTTAGATTATATGTAGCAGCTATCCCCTGTAAATAATTGCTTTCATCTGTCGAAGTATATTTGGTTATTCCTCTTCCCATACGGTTCATACTTCCTAATGAGCCCGACTTTCCCAAATTAAATCCTCCCGTATTGATAACCAGTCCATATCCGAAACTTACCCGATAATTACCTATTGCAAATGCTTTCAACTTCTTTATATTTTGTAGAAAGAAATAAGCAGAATAAAAATCGTACCCTTTTTTATTGTATCTGCAGAAAAAGGGCTCTCCGGCATCTTTCTCGGCTGTAAATCCCATATACAACTGATTTCGAAACTGAAACCGATAACGTAGATTATGGTAGAGCGGATCTCCATAATACTTGCGGTTGGGATATTTTTCCAAAAGCTTTTCATTATAATCTGCATACCCCGATTTCATATACAAAGGAATATCCACACGTGTTAACAACTCCTGTTTATTATATTTCAAGACATCTTTCCACCAGAACTTATCTTTCTCTTTTTCAGCCTCTCCAATATAAATAAAATCTTCCAGAAATTTCCTGGTCTGCCAGTCCATACCTTCTATTCCCAACAACTCCTTCTTACTTACCATCGGACCATATTTATATATATAATACAAGATATTTTCTATCATCTGATCCGACAGAAAGGGTAACTGCTCCAGTTGTTCTTTGGTAACCGTATTGATATTAAAAGGATGCTCTGCCAGTTCACTGAGAAACTCATATTGCTCTTGCCAGTTGCTTATATCCTCAGTTTCGGAAATATCCTCCTTCCACTCAACCCAATTCGATTGAGCTTGTAAGTCAGTAACTATATAACTAACTAATACACAAACAATAAACGTTCTTATTAACATTCTATTCACAGCTTTTCAACGCCTTGTATAAGTTAAAAATTCGTATTATCAGACACAGCTTCATTATTATGCGTATTTTTGCGAGCATGAAAAATAGTGTATACATATTACTATTTCTGCTGATAGCTTTTGCACTGAAAGCCAACGCACAAAAACATTCTCCATCGGACACTAAGGGATATATGGTTCCTGTTTGTGTATATGAAGGAGATACTATACCTTGTATAACGCTAAAAAATATATATGTATACCCTCGATTGAGGTTTAAAAACAAAAAACAAGAAAGATATTACTATAAACTGGTAAGAGATGTAAAAAAGACACTTCCACTGGCGAAGGAAATAAACAGGGCAGTTATCGAAACATATGAATATCTACAGACTCTTCCTAATGAGAAAGCACGCACACGCCATATAAAGATGGTAGAAAAAGGTCTGAAGGAACAATATACGCCTCGAATGAAAAAACTTACTTTCTCACAAGGGAAATTACTGATTAAGCTAGTAAACAGGGAATGTAACCAGTCGTCTTACCAACTGGTAAAAGCATTCATGGGTCCGTTTAAGGCAGGATTTTATCAGACATTCGCAGCTCTGTTTGGAGCAAGCTTGAAAAAAGAATATCATCCTGATGATGAAGATAAGATGATAGAAAGAGTTGTTACCCTTGTAGAAAACGGACAGTTATAACAATAGTGATAATCAATAAATTAACAAGTTATCAATAAGGTTATCAACAAAGAATAATACCTTATTCCTCCGGTATCAGGAACAAGGTATTACTTATACTTATTTCATCATTTTATTGGCAAATTCCCACAGAACAATACCTGCAGTTACCGAAACATTCAACGAATGTTTGGTACCATATTGAGGGATTTCAATGCAACCGTCACACATATTCACAACTTCCTGCTGTACTCCTTTTACTTCGTTTCCCATCACAATAGCATATTTTTTATCTGCTTCCAAAACTAATTTATCAAGCATTGTACTGCCTTCGCACTGTTCAATAGCCAGTACAATATATCCATTTTCATGAAGTTCATCTACAGCATCTTGTGTACGCTTGCAATATTTCCAGTCGACAGTATACTCAGCTCCCAGAGCAGTCTTATGCATTTCTGGATGAGGAGGTGTAGCTGTAATGCCACATAAATAAATACAATTAACTAGAAAAGCATCCGAAGTACGAAAAACCGCCCCTATATTATGCAGACTACGTACTTCATCCAACACTACAACCAGTGGAAGTTTTCTTGCTTCCTTAAATTCTTCCACCGACAGACGGTGCATTTCGGTTATTTTCAGTTTTCTTAATTCAGACATAATTCAATCTTTATTCCGTTCACAAAGATAGGAAACTATATTTATAACCTTGTTGAAAACGGTGGAAAAGGTGTAAAAAACCAAATCAAAGAAAATGAAAAATAAATCTTGCATTATCCGATAAAAACGTTATGGCTTCCAGAAAACCAACAATCCAAGAAACTTAACAGAAAGTTTCATCAGTAGTTTAAACATATTTTTTAGCTAAAAATCGGAAGTGAATAAAGGGAAAGTTTTTAACTTTGCGACATATCAACAATTAGTTAATAGAAGCAGTAAAACATATAATATCAATACATAAGCTTGTTAATGGCTAACTAATATCTCCACTTCGGATATTTATAACCTAAAAAACAAGAAATCCGGTATTCTTTTTACCAACACTATTAACGGCCTATTATAACTATCATATATTCTTTCAAAAAAGAAGAAAAAATATAATCTAATAATGAATAAAGAAGAATGGTTGAAAAGGGGTTATGTAACTGAACCCGTAGATAAGGCTCTCGATTTGAAAGCTGAAATAGACAAGTTGCGCAAGGAAAAAAACGCAGTTATCCTCGGGCATTACTACCAGGCTGACGAAATACAGGAAATTGCAGATTTTATCGGTGACAGTCTTGCACTGGCACAATGGGCAGCAAAGACCGATGCTGATATCATTGTAATGTGTGGAGTACACTTCATGGGAGAAACGGCAAAAATATTGTGTCCTGACAAAAAGGTACTGATTCCTGACTTGAATGCCGGGTGCTCACTTGCCGATAGTTGCCCTGCTGATGAATTTTCTCAGTTTGTCAAAGAGCATCCAGACCATACGGTCATTTCGTATGTCAACACCAGTGCGGCAGTAAAAGCGGTAACTGATGTCGTAGTGACTTCTACAAATGCCAAGCAGATAGTAGAAAGTTTCCCAAAGGAACAAAAAATTATTTTTGGTCCGGATAAAAATTTGGGTAATTATATTAACTCTATTACTAACCGGAGTATGTTACTTTGGGATGGAGCTTGTCATGTACACGAAAAATTTTCCGTCGAAAAGATTATAGAGTTAAAGAAACAATATCCGGATGCGGATGTATTGGTACATCCAGAATGTAAAGGTGCAGTTGCAAAGCTGGCTGATAAAGTAGGATCGACGGCTGGATTGTTAAAATATGCTATGGCAAGCGACAGGAAAAACTTTATAGTGGCTACAGAGAGTGGTATCCTTTATGAAATGAGAAAGAAATGTCCGGATAAGAATTTTATTCCGGCTCCTCCGGAAGATAGTACATGTGCTTGCAATGAATGTAACTTCATGCGCTTGAATACTCTCGAGAAATTGTATAATACCTTGAAGTACGAGTGGCCTGAAGTAAAAGTTGATAATGAAATCGCTGAAAAGGCAGTTCGACCTATCAAGAAAATGCTGGAAATTTCAGCAAAGCTCGGATTATAGGCTAAAGTGTTAAAAAAGGAGTGATATAAATATGCTTTTTCTTAAAACGTGTTATAAAGCATATTTTTATCACTCTTTTTTTTGCTTGTTTGCAGGAAGTCCGTATCTTTGCACTGTGTTTTTCATAGTATTAGATTTAAGGTTAACAAAGGTTGGAGTACAGCGGTACTCCTTTTTTTATGTCTGTACGTTTCTACTAAGCGTTTTATTCTTTATAGAAGTAATATTGTTGAGAGTTTGAGGACTACTTTTTATTCAAGAACAAAGTAGTTAAATAAAAAAATATAGTTTTCAGCCCTTCATAGTGACTTTTTGCTGTTGCATATTTATCTAGTTAATATGTAAACTTACTGAGCCAGCCAAAACTCTCAGAAATAAGCTTATTCCTTCAGAGAGCATTGTCAACTTTACAACATTTCCTGATAAGAGAAATTTTTTATAAAGTAAATGATTAGTCATGCAAAAGTATTATGAACTATAAAATGGCGATTATCTATGTACTAATGACGGATGTGAAGGGTAAAAAAGGTATTTTTTCTTTAAAATGTATCTGAAATGCTAAAACAGTTCTTCGCAATCTTGTGGAGGTTTCTGTTTTTATTCCTTTGCTCGAGTTTCCTGATTGTTTTCAACTGGGGAGTTCTTTTCTCTTTTTTATTAAGAAAGAAAGTCCGGGTTTCGTTAGGGTATCTGTTCTGTATATGGAGTATGTCCGGAGCTTGTGCCTGTTTTTCCGCTCTATCGTGTATCTATATTTTTCTTTCCTGCATAATTTTTCATTATATCTTTTATTTTCGTACCGTACTATTATGTATATTTTGAAAAATTTTCTTCCGGATGTTGTCCGGTTTCTGCTGTTTTTGTTTCATGCTTTTGTACAAAGTCCGTAAGACTTTTGGGTATGTTTTTCTTGGATATTGCTGCCGTTTTCCCCGAACATTGCTGTCGTTTTTCTCGGCTTCTGCCGTTTTTGTTTTATGCTTTTGTACAAAAACTTTTAGGAATTTGTACAAAACAGAATATTTTTTGTACAAAAAGCGGAGAGAATTTCAGCATGTTTTTTCAGTTTTTTCCGGATATATTTTATCCGGACCTCGAACTTTTTTGCTTTTTCCCTTGAGTATTGCCAATAGAAAGAGCTGTTTCTGGAGATCTGATTGTCCTCAAATGGCAGGATTTATCCTTGTGCGGCCGTATGTTCTTCATGCCTTTTGGGGATAGGCTTGATAGATTTTTTGGTTTCTTCCTGCTTCTTTTCCTGCATTTTTCTGTTGTCTGCCGGCAAAAAAAGC
>NZ_JBBKBJ010000020.1:0-60311 GCF_037890145.1 Phocaeicola sp. HCN-6420 | reverse complement strand
CGTAACCGCCAAACTTTTTCGAAAGTTTTTTTTCCAAAAAGTTTTTTTGGCGGCGGAAGTTGACTTCGTCCGGCTGCCGTTCTCGCTCCCTTAACGCCGTTAAGGTAAGATACCTGGACTGCCCCAGAACCGCTGCTTCCTGCTCCCTTTCCTTTCAGATTATCATCTCTTCAACGTCTTTCCCTCTCGAAAGCGGGTGCAAAATTACGCACTTTTTCGCTTCCTCCAACTTTTACAAACACTTTTTTTCAAGATTTTTGCAAGAAAATTCATAAATCACTGTGGTTCAGGTATGTTTTACGGCATGTTTTGCGGAAGAAGGAAAGGGAAACCGGAAAGGCTACTCAATATATTATTACGCGCGTGCGAATGCGCGCGCGTCGGTTCCATGCAGAAAGTCCGTACAAAAACAGGAAAGCAGGAGGTTTTCCATAAGCGGGAAAGGCAGAAAAAGGGGAAAAAGTGCCGGTATGGCTGGAAAAAACACGGCAAGCGGCATCCGCAAAATGCAAAAGATTCCGGATGAAAAATCGGGATGACGGAGAAAAAACACGGCGGGCGCCTGCACAAGACTGGCAGAAAAAAACGTTTTGGAAGCCCCCAAAAATACTGGAATAGCTGATAAAAAACGGCAAGCAGCATCCGCAAAATGTGAAAGATTCCGGATAAAAATCGGGATGACGGAGGAAAAACACGGCAAGAGCCTGCACAAAACAGGCAGAAAAAATGATTCGGAAACCGAAAAATACCGGAATGGCTGATAAATTTCCTCCGGAAAGTCCTGAGAAAAGTGGAAAAATTATGGATACGAAAAGAAAAATTTCCACACTGTACGGAAAAAAGCTTGAAAATGATTCGAAAGGTGAAGAAAAAATACCCGAGAATGGGAAGCGGAAGCCGAAAAAAACAGGCTTTTCCTTAGAAAAAAATTCAGGAGAAGCACAAAAAATACGGGAATGAGATGAAAAAAACGGCAGGCAGTACCCACAAAACACGAAAGATTCCAGATGAAAAATCAAGATTACGGGAAAAAACACAGCAGGCGCCTGCACAAAACAGGTAGAAAAAATGCTCCGAGAACTGAAAAATGCCGAAATAGCCGATAAAAAAACGACAGGCGGCATCCGCAAAATGTAAAAGATCCCGGATGAAAAATCAAAATTACGGGGAAAACACGGCAGGCGCCTACACAAAATAGGCAGAAAAAATGCTCCAGGAACCGAAAAATATCGGAATGGCTGATAAAAAAACGGCAGATAGAATAGAAATTCCTAACGAACTTCCCGCTAAAAGCACAAAAATTATCCCAACAAAACGAGAAAAAGATTCTCAAAAATAGAAAACAAAGTCGAATAAAACAGAAATCTCTTCCAGACAGAAATGAAAAACGCCCAAACTGTCTACAAGAGCCACAGAAGATATCACGATGGAACGAATAATACTTATATCCTGTCATAGCTGAAAATGATAGAAAGCAAAATAGAAATAACATAAAAGCAGAGAACTTTACCGCATGAAACATGCTACCGTAAGCTATATCCAGCTCCACCAATGCAAGAATGCCGTTACCTGCTAACGGCAAAAATCTAAAAGGATTTTCCAAGAATTTCATCTGCTATACCAATCAAGCTTCTTGCATGGAAGAATGCACCGGACAAGCAGGAAGTCAACTTACGAAAAGTTCAGCAAAGTCATCAAACAGAATGAAAAGACAGACAAATACACAAACATGATTCAAGATATTAAAAAGTATCTAAACCTCGTCATAAAGATACCCCCTCCTTCAGTTACAAATTCAGAGAATTCAAGAGAAAAGAGATGAAAGCGCAGGCACCCGACAATCCGGCTTGCAAATACTATTGAAGCAATATAGAAAAAAAAAGAATCTCCCTCGCAGCTTTTCTTCCATAGATGCGGAAAAGGAAACAAAAATTTGTACAAACATTTTTATTTTTTGTACAAAAAATAAAAAAAGACGGTGACGTTCTTAGGAGAAAATACTCCAAAGAAAATATTCCGCCGCCGAAAAATATTCGACGACGGGATACTTCTTGATCTATAGATCATTAATTATTTAAAGCCTGCATACGCCCTATGGCATATACATCAGAGTCAACGTTTCAACAAGCCGATTTTCAGGTTCAGCTTAAAATAATAAACTCCGTTTTCACGTTCCAGATAACCATACTTATCTTTTTCCGTGGAGCCTTTTTCAAGACGAGAATTATAGAACAGGAAATCGGCAAATACCTGACGATAAGCACGCTGATAGCACAACACTTCACCTTCGCCCGTCACAAACAAAAAGCCACTGATAGCCGATTCGGTACCGTTGTACAATTTAGCCGGACGCATACCGGTAGCTAATGCCAAAAGAAACTCCTTTATTTTATATTCGTAAAAGCCATGTTTGTTTATCAGTTCATCCTTAATCTTAAGCGGGTTCAAGCGCTTCACTTCCTCCGTCAGATCTGAAACCTTGGTAATGCCGTCCAACCACATCAAGCGCGTCATTTCGGCAAGCAGACGTCCCATATGCAAGTCCAGCATTGCAAGATTACTGCGAAATATCTTGTCGGCTACATCGTTATACTTTAAAACGCCTCCCAAGCGTTCAATCATCAGCATACGGGCAATCACATCATCTTCCTCCCCCTCCGCATTTATCTTATTTATTGTCGGTACAGCAAACTTTACGCCGGTCTGTTCAAACTTAAAATTGGCCGTACGCCCACCATCAAGCAGCGGAAACATCACCCCCAGTCGAGAGCGAACACAAAAGCCGGTAAGCGGCGCAGTAACATCATAGAAAGCAACACTAAAGTCCGTGCGGTCGTCAGTCTTAGCCTCCAGATCATAAATAGCCACTTCATCTAGGAACTCTTCCACTCCATCGGGCGAAGTCACATCATCCTGCCGGCTGTTACGAATGGCCTGTAATATCAACTCGGCAACAGTCTCAAAGTCTTCGCGCGGTACAAGCTTGTCCATTTTCTCTCCCTTCACATGGATATTGTCTTTTTCTACAATATATTGGCGTGTGCCATCATGCTCTTCTCGCTGTACCATTGCTACAGGAATGCGCTGCTGTTCGTTTCTTTTCACATCGGGAATTCCGGCATACACATAACCGTCTGCCAGAAGGCGAAAAAATGCATATAGTTCGCCCCATTCTCTTTTCGTCGCTTCAAATGCCATATCATTATGAGTTTTAGTGAGGCAAAGGTACGTAAAACAGATGTTAATGAAAAGCCTTTACAGCAAGGTAATTCTTAAACAATGTTATACAGCAGAAAAAATCATCTTTTATATTTGTAGAATCACAAAAAGTCCCTACCTTTGCAATGTGTTTTTCATAGTATTAGATTTAAGGTTAACAAAAGGTTGGAGTACAGCGGTACTCCTTTTTTTATGCCCATACGCGAAGATAAGAATATTTCTATGAATATTTTCCCCGAAAAATCGCATATATTTGCATTCCGATTGAAAATAAAAATTCATCATTCTACCAGATATAGAATGAGGTAACCGCAAAGACCAATAACAATATAAACAATAAAAAACTTATCATGGAAGAACTTCAACTGAATGAACATAACAAACAGGAATATCCGCCTATGCATACCTGCGAACATATTGTAAACCGTACAATGGTAAACCTCTTTGGATGTGGACGCGCTGTTTCGGCTCATATCGAAAAGAAAAAGAGCAAACTCGACTTTGCTTTACCTCAGGCCCCTACAGAAGAGGATATCGCACGCATAGAAAGTACGGTAAATGCAGTAATAGCACAACATTTGCCTGTTACTACTGAATACATCACCCAAGAAGAGGCCAAGGGACGGTTCGATTTAAAGAGGCTGCCCGACGGAGCTTCGGATACCGTTCGGATTGTACGAGTAGGCGACTATGACGAATGCCTGTGTATCGGATTGCACGTAACTAATACATCGGAAATAGGCACCTTCCGTATCATCAGTTCCGACTACAAAGAGGGAATTTTCCGTATTCGTTTTAAATTGTCCTAACTGGCAGAACATGAGTAAAAAGAAGAACAATTCTGCCGGCTCGCTGAAAGGTTTTATCCTTCTTGTCATAATCATAGCTGCCGCTCTCTATTTGTATCAGAATAATGATACGGCAAGATCGGCTTCCCTAAAACAGCAGGTAGAACAAACCGTGGACAATGCAACTCAGTATGTTGAAAAAATATCGGAAGATGCGAAAGAGAACAAGCAAAAAGATATTGCATCGAAGCTGGAAATTCCTGTTTCCACCCAGAAACGTGATGAAATCAGATTGACTCGTACCGCTTTCACTATTTCGTATAATAACTTCTACAAAACGCCTAACTGGGTTGCATGGGAACTGACACGTCAGGAAACAAGTGGCAATGAAGAGCGAAAGAATAAATTTCTTCCTGACCCTGATTTGCCAGAACCTCGGGTAGAACATTCCGATTATACGCATTCGGGCTACGACAGAGGGCACATGGCTCCGGCAGCCGACATGAAATGGAGTGAAAAAGCAATGCAAGAGTCGTTCTATATGAGCAATATTTGCCCTCAAAACCAGAAACTGAACCGCGATGACTGGGGGGACTTAGAAGAGGAATGCCGCAGATGGGCTAAAAAATATGGCAGCATCTATATTGCTTGCGGACCAATCTATGACTCTCCCACTCCCAAGCGTATCGGGCAACACAAAGTGGCTGTGCCTGACCGTTTCTTTAAAGTGATATTAATTTATAATCGAAAGAATCCGGTAGCAATGGGATTTCTATTCAACAATAAAGCAGGGCATAACAAACTGGAGAAATATATGGTTTCTGTAGATTCCGTAGAAAGCGTTACAGGTTTAGATTTCTTCTCCCGCTTGCCCGACAAAGTAGAAAATCAAATAGAAGCTATAGTACCAGCCCTTCTTCCTTGAAGGGCTATTTCCCTTTTATTTTGGTAAACACATATTGTCCTTTTTTCCGGGTTACCTTAGCATATTCAATGGCATGCTTCGGGCAATGATGATAACAGGCCAAGCACATCGCACAATGATTTCCCCATTCAGGTTTTCCATCTGTCAGACGAATGTTATGAAGCGGACAGACTGCCTCACATTTTCCACATGATATACAAGCTTCTGTCGCCCGAAAAGGTTTAGCCGACACCAAAAAGTGCGCAAACAAAGGGTGAACAATATACGTCTTCACCCAAGGCAGAGATCCTTCACAACAATCCATCAGATGCTCATGTGCTGCCAGTTTACATGCAATCTCTTTAACTCTATCTTCTGCCTTTTTCAGCTTTTCTTGTGCTACCGGCAACGGATCGACATCAAAACCGGGTAAAGCCACATATGTATTCGGCATAATCACAGAGAAACCCGCACTACATATCCAGCCTTTTCTCTCAAAAGCACGACGAATAAGCTGCGGCGTCTTACCTGTATCATCTCCACAAGTACAAACAAAATATACATACTCAGGCTTACATATAGTCTGAAGTTCAGCTATAAAACGGAGAACAACCGCAGGAGGTCCCCACGAATAGACAGGAAAAACAATACCTATTGTATTCTCCTCAGCAACAAAGCTGTTCTTTTTCGCCAGTATATCTGCTATAGAACAAACAGTTTCCTCCAAAAGTTCACCTAAGCGCTCTGCGACCCAACGAGAATTGCCTGTACCGGAAAAATAAAATATCATAAAAGGAATATTAAAGCAGAATAATAAAAAATGAATAGTCCAGAAAAAACAAAAGCGAAGTTTTATATTCCCCTGAAATAAAACCATCGCTTAACCTAAAAAGAAAAGCCGCACCCGAGGCGTGACGAAACTCCGATAAACATGATTTGAGTGCTCTCCCCCTTTGTAATCCACCGGCATAAATGCTACCCGAAGGCGTGGCCCGCCATTGGAAGATGAAGCTGTTCTCGGTATTTCTTATAATTTGATGAGTTTCCCGATTCTGCAAGTGCGGCTTCATTTTTGTATTACAAAAATAATACTTTAATCTGAAATAACAAAATCTTAGCTACTTAATTTTACAGATATCTACAGACTACTACAAACTTTCCTCTCCCTTCCATTGCAGTTTTTAAAGCAACGACCTCATATGAAGATATCCTCCTTATCACCTACTCTCCATTTATCACATTTTGCAAAGGCTTCTAAACGAGTTCATTCCAAAACCTGACATTACCCCAATAAAAAAGGGATACCACCTATGTGATATCCCCTCCTATTCTTTTAATCGTTCCCCTGATTAAGCAGCTTTTGCTTTTGCAACAACAGCCTTAAATGCTTCAGGATGGTTTACAGCTAAATCAGCCAAAACCTTACGGTTGATTTCAATACCTGCTTTGTGCAATGCACCCATCAACTTAGAATAAGACATACCTTCCAAACGAGCAGCAGCATTGATACGCTGAATCCACAATGCACGGAAGTTACGTTTTTTGTTCTTACGGTCACGGTATGCATAAGTCAGACCTTTTTCCCAAGTATTTTTAGCAACGGTCCAAACATTTTTTCTTGCACCAAAGTAACCTCTGGTTAAACCTAAAATTTTCTTTCTTTTTGCTCTAGAAGCAACGTGATTTACTGATCTTGGCATAGTTTTAATTCTTTTTTGAATGATAGCGCCGATATTTTACAATCGAACTTGAAGCTAATGCATTCGGTTAATAATTTAAAATGATACGTTTACGCTTTTTCCTCTCAAGATTACTTCATGCAAAGAAGTTCCTTAACCTGAGTCAGGTTAGCACTGTGTACCAATCCTGCATGTACAAGGTTTCTTTTCTGCTTTTTAGTCTTCTTAGTCAAAATGTGACTGTGAAAAGCGTGCTTTCTCTTGATTTTACCTGTTCCGGTAAGAGCGAATCTTTTTTTAGAACCGGAGTTAGTTTTTACCTTTGGCATCTTATTAAATTTTAATTATTATTACTCAATAGTGGCAACGCACTATACCGGCGCGTTACACACTCTTTTATCATTATTCAGCTTCTTCGTCCTTTGGAGCTGCCGGTTTAGCCGGCTTTTTAGGCGCTGTTGCCTTTTTAGGCGATAAAGAGATTGTCATTCTCTTACCTTCCAGCAACGGCATTTGCTCAACCTTTGCATATTCCTCCAAATCATTAGCAAAACGCAAAAGCAAAACTTCCCCTTGTTCTTTAAACAAGATAGAACGTCCTTTAAAGAAGACATAAGCCTTCACCTTATCACCATCCTGCAAAAAGCCGATAGCATGCTTCAATTTAAAGTTATAGTCATGTTCATCTGTTTGAGGTCCGAAACGGATTTCCTTTACATTAACTTTAACTTGTTTTGCTTTTTGTTCCTTTGCGCGTTTCTTTAACTGATAAAGGAATTTAGAATAATCTATAATTCTACAAACTGGAGGAACAGCGTTGGGTGAAATTTCAACTAAATCAGCTTCATGTTCTTCAGCCAGTTTTAAAGCTTGTGCTATCGGATATACAGCCGATTCGATATCATCTCCCACAATACGTACTTCTTTGGCGCGAATCTGTTCATTGATTCGATGCTGCCCTTTTAAAGTGTCATTCTTCATTAAAAAATTCTTTTTCTTCCTTTTTGTTTGCTTTTTAATTATAAATTATTGTTCTTAAAGTTGGCTATCTGTGGGAGCAAATATAACATTACTTCCACAAACGGTTGCAAAGTTACCATTTATTTATCATATTATGAACTTCTTCTGCAATATTTTTTGCAAATTCTTCGATTTTCATGGTTCCTTTATCGCCTTCTCCTTGTTTACGTACAGCGACTTCTCCATTTTCGGCCTCTTTTTCTCCGACAATCAACATGTAAGGAATACGTTTCATTTCGTTATCACGAATCTTACGACCAATCTTTTCATTACGATCGTCTACGATGGCGCGGATGTCACTCTTCTTCAGTTCCTGACGAACTTGATTTGCATAATCATTAAATTTTTCAGAGATAGGCAAAATTGCAACCTGATCAGGAGTCAACCACAACGGGAACTTACCTGCAGTATGCTCAATTAATACGGCAACAAAACGTTCCATTGATCCAAACGGTGCACGATGAATCATAACCGGACGATGTTTCTGATTATCTGCGCCCATATACTCCAACTGGAAACGTTCAGGCAAGTTGTAATCAACCTGAATAGTACCCAGCTGCCAACGACGACCGATAGCATCTTTCACCATAAAGTCCAACTTAGGACCATAGAAAGCAGCTTCTCCATATTCAACTTTTGCCTTCAGTCCTTTTTCCTCACAAGCTTCGACAATAGCTCTTTCTGCTTTTTCCCAGTTCTCATCGCTACCAATGTATTTCTCGTGATTAACTTTATCACGCAAAGAAATCTGAGCTTCGAAGTTTTCAAGCCCCATAGATCTGAATACGATAGAGATAATATCCATAACGCGCAAGAACTCATCTTTTACCTGATCAGGGCGACAGAAAATGTGCGCATCATCTTGAGTAAAGCTACGTACACGAGTTAATCCGTGAAGTTCACCACTCTGTTCGTAACGGCATACTGTACCAAATTCTGCAATACGCAAAGGCAGGTCACGATAAGAACGCGGTGTATTCTTATAAATCATACAGTGATGAGGACAGTTCATCGGCTTCAAGAAATACTCTTCACCTTCTTCCGGTGTATGAATAGGCTGGAATGAATCTTTACCATATTTTGCATAGTGTCCTGAAGTTACATACAACAATTTATTACCAATTGGAGGACACATAACTTCCTGATAATCGTAACGAGCCTGAATACGGCGCAAGAAATCCTGCAAACGAATACGCAATGCAGTACCCTTTGGCAACCACATAGGAAGACCTTTACCTACCATATCAGAGAACATAAACAACTCCATTTCCTTACCGATTTTACGGTGGTCACGTTTTTTGGCTTCCTCTAACAATGTAAGGTATTCATCCAACATTTTCTTTTTAGGGAATGTTATACCATAAATACGTGTCATCTGTTTACGGTCTTCCTGTCCTCTCCAATAAGCTCCCGCAACAGACAATAATTTTATAGCTTTAATAGGGGCTGTAGAAGGTAAATGCGGGCCACGACAAAGATCAGTAAAAGCTCCCTGGGTATATGTTGTAATATGGCCATCTTCAAGTTCTGAAATCAACTCACATTTATAAGTTTCGCCTCTTTCACCAAACATCTTCAAAGCATCCTCTTTAGAAATGCTCTGGCGTACCAATTCTTCTTTCTTGGCAGCCAATTCAATCATCTTCTTTTCGATTGCCGGCAGATCGCTTTCTTTTATTACAGCCTCTCCCGGATCTACATCATAATAGAAACCGTTTTCAATAGCCGGACCAATACCAAACTGAATACCCGGATACAGCTCCTGCAATGCTTCAGCCAACAAGTGAGCACTTGTATGCCAAAATGCATGTTTGCCTTGCTCATCATCCCACTTATAAAGTACGAATTCAGCATCTTCGTTAATAGGTCTAGTTAAATCAATAGTTTCACCGTTTACGCCACAAGCCAATACATCTTGCGCCAAACGCGAACTGATACTTTCTGCAATCTGCAGACCAGTTACTCCTTCGTTGTACTCACGAACAGAGCCGTCAGGAAAAGTAATCTTAATCATAATCTTTATGTTATTGATCTATTATTGAGTCGCAAAATTAAACAAATAAATGAAGAATAAAGAATGAAGGATGAAGAATTTTAAACAGTTCACCTGCAAATTCTTCATCCTTTACACTTCAATTTATTATTCATTCTGTTTTTCCGTTACCGAAGTAAAACGTTTTATCACACTATAAGCTGAGAAAATACCAAGTTCCCCTGCCTTACTCAAATCCTGTATTCCCTGGCGGTTGTTTCCCAAAAAAACATTCGTCAAGCCACGATTATAATAAGCATCAGAAAAACGAGGATCCAACTCTATCGCTTTATTATAATCAACCAACGCAGCATGATAGTCTTTCATCACAGCCAGTATATTACCACGATTATAATAAGCATAGGCAAAATCAGGAGCCAAACGAATTACTTCATCCAAATCCCGGCGAATGGTTGCATAATCCAATACACGTACTTGCGGTTGTCCGCCCACATCTATTTTTGCCTCATATTCATCATTCTTATCACGCTTACGGTATTCTAACTGCTTATAATGAATAAGCGCACGCATAAAATAAGATGGGAAGAAAGTTGAATCACGTTCTATTGCCGCATCTAAATCCTTCAAGGCATTATCAAAATCCTGCACCAAATAGAAATCCATCGCACGCGCATAATAATGCATCATATCTTCCGGATTCTTCACTATTTTTTCTGTTTCCTCATCAATGGAAGCAAAATGCAACTTAGCTTGTTCTTCCGTCAACGAAGCTTCATTATTAGTAATCAACAAAGGAAGAGGAAGTACATGACGGTTATTCAAATCATCAATATACTTGGAATAATTAATTTGCCGTTTCACCTCTTCATGACGCTCGTAATATGTCAAAGCAAACATGGGCTGCGGAAGAATAGTGATATTTCTATCCTGCACACGTCCACGATAATCGGTCTTATACTTCGTAGTTTCATCCTCATTATCAGCAACGATAATCTTACGATAGTTATTCATATTCTTATCCGACTTCTTACGAGTCTTATCTCCCGAAGCTGCAGTCTGACGCTGGTTTGACTTCCCGTTTTGGGCATCAAGCTGGGCTTTCAGTACCTTAAATTCATCTTCATCCGCCCCCTTCAAATCTCCTGTTTTTCTACGCGCCTGCGCCCGATATTGATATCCAGCCAAAAAATTCGGATACTCGTTAATAACTGCAGTGTAATCTGCTATTGCTCCAGCATAGTCACCTGTTTTATCGCGCAATAAACCACGATTGAATACAGCCATCATATTATCAGGCTCTATCTGCAAAACAAAGTCAAAATCTTCAATCGCACGATTATCATCTCCAACTTGCGCACGCAACAATCCTCGATTGTAATGGCCGATGAAATTGTTACGATCTATATCCAATGCTAAATCATAATCCTGCATTGCTCCCCTCAAGTTATTCTGATGATAACGAGCTAAAGCGCGATTAATGAACAGACCTGCATTACGGACCGACAAACGAATAGCCTCCGTCAAATCGCTTTCTGCATCAGCATATTTTTCACGCTGCAAAAACAACATTCCCCTGGAAGCCCACGTATCTGAATTATAGCGATCCATATCTATCGCCCTATCTGCATCGGTCATTGCCTGAAGCGTATCCTTCTGCTTCAGAGAAACCTCTGTACGCATCAGATAAGCATCTGTATAACGAGGAGCTATACGGATCAATGTATCCAAGTCTGCTTTTGCCAAAGCATAATCTTCTTCCCGCATACGACACAACGCCAAGTTATGCCACAAACTGATATTCTCAGGATCAAGTTTTAAAGCTTTCTCATAGTCCTGAATGGCCTCTTTAAATTTCTCCTGACGAATACGAGAAATACCTCGTATCTGATATGCATTAGGTACGAAAGGATTACGCTCAATAGCCTCGGTACAATCATTTTCAGCGCCTTGATAATCATCCAAGTTCATTTTAGCAAGCCCGCGATAAAAATAAGGTTCTGCCAAATAAGGTTTAGCATTAATTACCTGATTAAAATACTGAATAGAAAGTACGTAATCTTCAAAATACAATGCATTTCGTCCTATAGTCATTACCCGGTCCGTATTAATCTGTCCCCACGCGCTCAAAGGAGAAAATGCACCTATTATATATAATATATAGAGAAATTTTCGAATCATTTTACAGTTTTCACCTTGTAAGCACACCGCGCTTTTCCCTTCAGCATATTGTTCAGTTTACCTTTTATCATCTGCTTACGAAGAGCAGACAAATGATCGATAAACATAGTTCCTTCCAAATGATCAAACTCATGTTGCATAACACGTGCCAGATATCCTTCAACCCATTCATCATGCGGATTCATTTCTTCATCCAAATAAGTAACATGAATTTTGTCAGGTCTCTTCACACTCTCGTGTATCCCCGGCAAACTTAAACAGCCCTCTTCCATAGAAACGAGTTCTTCCCCGACTTCCAAAATATGAGGATTAATATATGCATGACGAAAATCTTTAAACTCCGGCATATCCTCGGATAATACGTCCAAGTTGATTACCACAACTCGAATAGGAAGCCCAACTTGAGGAGCAGCAAGCCCTACGCCATCTGCACGATCCATCGTTTCGAACATATTTTGAATCAAGTCTTTCAAATTGGGATAATCCGGAGTTATGTCTTCGGCCTCCTGACGAAGTACAGGCTGACCGTATACGTAAATAGGTAAAATCATCGTTTTATTTTTTTTGAAGTTTTAAATTCGTTTGGATTCAAGATAAGATTGTAGAATTATCGTAGCACTTATTTCATCAACCAAGGCTTTGTTCTGACGGTCTTTCTTTTTTAAGCCACCAGCCAGCATTGCCTGATGCGCTAAAACAGACGTAAAGCGCTCATCCACCAGTTCAACAGCCATATCTGGCAAGATTTTTTTCAGACGATTCATAAAAGGTATAATATTCTTCATATTTTCAGAATCCTCATTATTCATCTGCTTAGGATGCCCGATAATTATACGTTCAACCTCCTCTTGCCGTACATAGTTCAATAAGAAATCCACCAACTGATGCGTGGGCACAGTCGTGAGTCCATTGGCAATAATCTGCATCGGATCAGATACAGCAATGCCCGTACGTTTTTTTCCGTAGTCTATCGCTAAAATTCTACTCATAGTTGTCGGCAAAAATACAAAAATTGGCGTAAACAGGATACAACATGAAAAGGTTTTTATATTTTTTCACCACGAAAAGCTATAGAACCAACAAATACATACTACCTGCCGACAAAACTTTCCATCCTATAAAAACAGAGAGGACATACCCACGGTATGCCCTCTCCTTTTAATTTATCAGAATGTTTGTTTATGTAACAGAAGATTATTTCTCTTCACTCCAGTCCATAGCAGCCATACGCTTGTAAGAAGCATAACGTTTCTTAGCCATATCTTCACAAGCATTGAACAAATCGGCAGCCTCAGCAGGATACTGTTTCATTACAGAAGCAAAACGAACTTCACCCTTCAGGTAATCCTGGAAGTTATCCCAGTTCGGTTCTTTAGAATCGAGTGAGAACGGATTCTTACCTTCTTCTTCCAGAGCCGGGTTGAAGCGCCACAAGTGCCAGTAACCACATTCTACAGCCTTAGCCTCTTCAGCCTGAGATTTACCCATACCAGCTTTCAAACCGTGGTTGATACATGGAGCATAAGCAATAACCAAAGAAGGTCCGTGATATGCTTCAGCTTCGCGGATAGCCTTCAAAGTCTGAGCCTGGTCAGCACCCATTGCAATCTGAGCAACATAAACATATCCGTAAGTAGTAGCAATCAGACCCAGGTCTTTCTTACGTACACGCTTACCAGAAGCAGCAAATTTAGCGATAGCACCCAGCGGAGTAGCCTTAGAAGACTGACCACCTGTGTTAGAGTAAACTTCTGTATCCAATACCAAGATGTTTACATCTTCGCCAGAAGCGATAACGTGATCCAAACCTCCGTAACCGATATCATAAGAAGCACCATCACCACCGATAATCCACTGAGAACGTTTAACCAAATAATCTTTGAATTCATCGATAGTAGCGCAATAAGTACATTTATCTTTTGCAGCTTCTACCAGCGGAATAATCTTTTCAGCAGCAGCCTTGCTCTTGTCTGCATCGTTACGTCCGTCAATCCATTCTTGGAATGCTTCCTTGTATTCAGCCGGAGTACCTTCAGCAGCGATAGCAGCCTTCATAGCATCTTCCAGACGGTTACGCAGCTTCTTGTTAGCCAATTCCATACCCAAACCGAATTCACAGAAGTCTTCGAACAATGAGTTTGCCCAAGCAGGACCCTGACCTTTTTCGTTAGTTGTATACGGAGTTGAAGGAACAGAACCAGAATAGATAGAAGAACATCCAGTAGCATTAGCAACCATTTCACGGTCACCAAACAACTGAGAAATCAGTTTTACGTACGGTGTTTCACCACAACCAGAGCAAGCTCCAGAGAACTCGAACAACGGAGTAGCGAACTGTGAGTTCTTCACGTTAGCCTTGATGTCAACCAGGTGCTGTTTAGACTTCACATTTTCAGTACAATAAGTCCAATTAGCAGCTTCAGGCAACTGACTTTCCAGATGTTTCATAGTCAAAGCCTTGCCACCCTTCTTCGGATTACCCGGACATACATCAGCACAGTTACCGCAACCCAGACAGTCGAGAACGTCTACCTGTACACGGAATGTCATACCGTCGAACTGCTTGCCGACAGCCTTCAGCATCGGGAAGTTAGCACCCTTCTGTTCTTCTGCATCGAGAATGAACGGACGGATTGCAGCGTGAGGACAAACATATGCGCACTTGTTACACTGGATACAGTTTTCAGGATTCCATTCCGGAACGAATGCAGCTACACCACGTTTTTCGTATTTAGCTGTTCCCTGATGCCATGTACCGTCTTCGATACCCTTGAATGCAGATACCGGCAGCAAGTCACCATCCTGAGCATTGATCGGACGAACAACTTCGTTGATGAATGCAGGATCATTGTTGGCAGCAGCAGCTTCAACTTCCAAGTTAGCCCAAGCCGGATCTACAGTCAACTGCTTGTATTCACCACCACGATCAACGGCAGCGTAGTTCTTGTTGACTACATCTTCACCCTTCTTACCGTAAGACTTCACGATGAACTTCTTCATCTGTTCAACAGCCAAGTCTACAGGAATAACGCCTGTGATACGGAAGAATGCAGACTGAAGGATAGTATTGGTACGGTTACCCAAACCAATTTCCTGTGCAATCTGTGTAGCGTTGATATAGTAAACAGTAATATTGTTTTCTGCGAAATATTTCTTAACCTTGTTCGGCAAGTTCTTAGCCAGTTCTTCACCTTCCCAAATAGTATTCAACAGGAAAGTACCGTTCTTGCGCAGACCACGAGTTACATCGTACATGTGCAGGTAAGCCTGAACGTGGCAAGCAACGAAGTTCGGAGTAGTTACCAGATAAGTTGAGTGAATCGGGTGATTACCGAAACGCAAGTGAGAACAAGTGAAACCACCAGATTTCTTAGAGTCGTAAGAGAAGTAAGCCTGGCAGTATTTATCAGTGTTGTCACCGATAATTTTTACAGAGTTCTTGTTAGCACCTACAGTACCATCAGCACCCAAGCCATAGAATTTAGCTTCGAATACACCTTCTGCACCGAGAGCGATTTCTTCTTTCTGAGGCAGAGAAGTAAAAGTAACATCATCCACAATACCGATAGTAAAGTGATCTTTCGGCATCGGAAGCTCCAAGTTTTCGTATACAGATAAGATCTGAGCAGGAGTTGTATCTTTTGAGCCCAAGCCATAGCGTCCGCCTACAATCAACGGAGCATTTTCCTGTCCATAGAATACATCCTTTACATCCAGATACAAAGGTTCACCATTTGCACCCGGTTCCTTAGTACGATCAAGAACTGCAATACGTTTTACTGTCTTAGGCACTTTAGCCAAGAAGTGCTTAGCAGAGAACGGACGATACAAGTGAACAGCAACCAAACCAACTTTCTTACCCTGAGCAGTCAGATAGTCGATAGCCTCACGAGTAGCTTCTGTTACAGAACCCATAGCGATGATGATGTTCTCAGCATCTTCAGCACCATAGTAATCGAACAAACCGTAATTACGTCCTGTAATCTTGTTAATTTCGTTCATATATTCTTCTACGATAGCAGGAACGGCATCGTAGAACGGATTACCAGATTCTCTGTGCTGGAAGAAATGATCCGGGTTTTCAGCCATACCGCGAGCAACCGGTTTGTTAGGACTGAGTGCGCGTTCACGGAACTCAGCCAAAGCCTTCTGGTCGATAAGCGGAGCCAAATCTTCGTTATCCAGCTTTTCAATCTTCTGAATTTCGTGAGAAGTACGGAAACCATCGAAGAAGTTTACAAACGGAACACGAGATTTAATTGTAGACAAGTGAGCAACACCAGCCAAGTCCATAACCTCTTGTACAGATCCTTCGCACAACATAGCGAAACCAGTCTGACGGCAAGACATTACATCCTGGTGATCACCGAAGATACACAGAGCATGAGAAGCCAATGTACGTGCAGAAACATGGAATACACATGGCAAGAACTCACCTGCGATTTTATACATATTAGGGATCATCAGCAAAAGACCCTGAGATGCAGTATAAGTAGTTGTCAATGCACCAGCCTGAAGAGAACCATGTACTGCACCGGCAGCACCACCTTCAGATTGCATTTCCTGAACCAAGACAGTTTCACCGAAGATATTTTTACGACCTGCGGCAGCCCATTCATCTACATGTTCAGCCATTGTAGATGACGGAGTGATAGGATAGATAGCAGCTACCTCTGTAAACATATACGAGATATGAGCAGCAGCCTCATTACCATCACAAGTGATAAATTTTTTTTGTTTAGTCATACAATTACTAATTATTATTAGGTAATAAAATCTATTCCAATATTAATGCACCACACTAATACAGAAAACCAAATAGCCATAATGGAATCTGGTTTCCGTGTCCTAACTCTGATTTATGCATCGCATAATAGACATTAGGATTATTCTTTAGCTTATAACCTTCACTACATATGCGAAAATTCAAGTTTTCGTCGACCAAGAATGAAGTACCTTTTTCTCCCTTATTTACTTTATGATCTTTCCACAACGAGTTTACAAAAAAAGTTTCCAGCACATCTTGCTCTTCTACCTTTACCGGATAGATACTATACATAAGATTCGTATTGTGCATCATAATCTTTGCCGGTTTCTTCGGAAACACTTCACCCTTTGGATAAACCATATTAATCAATCGTGCATCAGCAAGATATTTTATATAGTTCATTACTGTTGCACGAGAGGTTTGTATATCGGCGGCCAACTGGCTGACATTAGGAGCAACAGGACCGTCTACTGCCAACAAATATAATAATTTTTTTATTTTCGACAGATATTTCAATTCAATTTGTTTGATAAGAAGAATATCCACTTCTATCATCATATTCATGGTCTTCAACAGATTCTCGGAGAAGTTTCTTTTCTCAAGAAAGAACGGATAAAAACCATGATGAATATAGTCTTGAAAATAATTGAGCGGATTGGTATGAGGCAGAATCGTTTTAGCAATATGTTCATGATTGTTCAATATTTCTTCTAAGGTATAAGAAGAAAAATGGTTGCCAGTCTGTAGATTCAGAAATTCCCTGAAAGAAAATCCACGTAAATTATAGGAACGTACGATACCATTCAATTCAGGATTTTCATCTTTCAGACGCATAACAGATGAGCCTGTAAAAACAATTTTCAAATTAGGATAGCGTTCATAGCATGTACGAAGATCATGGCTCCAGTCCGGCAACTTGAATACTTGGTCAATTAGCAAGACTTTTCCACCTCGCTTAACAAACTCTCCCGCAAAATCCACTAAGCTACATTGAGAAAAATAGAAATTATTCATGTTTACAAACAAACACGAGCGATCGAAACCGAACTTTTCTTTTGCATATTGCAACAAGAAAGTTGTCTTGCCAACTCCCCGCGTACCTTTAATACCTATCAGGCGAGCACTCCAGTCTATTTCATCCATCAGGTCGCGTCGCACAGGGGCATTGGTATGTTCGACCAAATAATTATGTGTTCTGTAAAATACTTCCATGAAATTCTGTTTCTTCGCTGCAAATATAGTAATAGTTCCTCAATTTGCAAACTGGAGTTGACAAAATATTATTTTTTTACACTAACTTTGCAAACACAAAAACAGGTGTTGTATGACAAAAGAAATCTATCTCTTTAATCCTGAAAACGATATGGCATTAGCCAATTTTACTCCTTATTATAAAGCTCCAAAGGAGATCATCCGCATGGCAAACGACCTATCTGTTCTGCCTTCATGGTACGCGCCCGAAGGAAGCATAATAAAAGTCAATTCACTCTTACAGGCTGACCTACAGAAAAGACAATGTCCTGTCCCCGAACTTACGCCTCAAGTAGAATGGTGTGATACATGGGAAAACGCACCTTACCGTCCATGGGGATGGAATCCTTCTCTTTTACATACACTAAGACAATCTGGAGTTAATGAGAACTTTCTCTTGTCGGACGAACAGATCCAAAGACTTCGTTTCCTATCAGGACGCCAACGTTGCACCGAGATTTTACAATCTTTTTCTGACAGCAATTTATTATGCGGAGAAGCAATGATATGCGACACTCTTTCACAAATTCAAAATTATGTTCGCAACACAGGGGAATGCATTTTAAAAGCTCCTTGGTCTGGCAGCGGAAGAGGGCTTGTACATGTTTCACCGACAAGCTGGACATCCTCTATCGAAGGATGGGCCGAACGTATATTACGTGTACAGGGTAACATCATGGCAGAACCTCTATATAATAAGGTGAAAGATTTTGCAATGGAATTCTATTCAGACGAAAAAGGACATACACATTTTATAGGATATTCATTATTTGAAACAGACATACACGGCAATTACAAAGCCAATATTCTATCATCAGACAAGCAAATAGAACAAATCCTATCATATTACATTCCAACTGCGACCTTACACAACACCCGCCAAACGTTAGAAACAGTACTGTCAGACCTGATAGGAACAGCATATCATGGATATTTAGGAGTAGATATGATGATCTGTCGTGCATCCGGCAATTACAATTATCAGCTTCACCCCTGCGTAGAAGTTAATTTACGTATGAATATGGGAGTCGTATCTCATTTGATATTCGAACGCTTTGTCCACCCCCAAGCGCATGGTAAGTATATAGTAGAATACTATGCTACAGACGGAGAAGCTCTGGAAGTACATCAACAATATCTATACACACATCCTTTAAAGCTACAAGACGAGAAACTGGCAAAAGGATACTTTTCGCTTACCCCCGTAGAAAAAAGCACCCGTTACCATATTTTTCTTTTACTTACCTAATTAGCGTTTCTTCTTTTTATCACCAAAAAAGCCCCGCACCCGACGCAATATTTTTATCCCCGTCATCAGTCCATCATATGCCGCAATACCCATATTCACCTGCTGCATCAAACTATCTATTTTATTTTTACCTTGCTGCGGAGCAAATAGTTGCTGAGACAAATTCTGCATACGATCTTTAGACTGTTTCAACTCCTCCCGCTTAGCCAGCCGGCGTTCTCTAATACCTTCAATTGTATACGATATCCGTTGTTCCATATTATTTTCTCCTCAATATATGACTAAAGTGAATTTGAAGAATTATCCAAGAATAGTCGAGCCAAAAAATTGACCATTGGTTGAAAAATAAGCCGCTTGCGCAGTCTGTAAACCACAAGTGCAATTAAAATCAGCAGCCCGCCAATAATAGCATATCCCGCGACCAAGCTTCCCGTGGCCGATGCCAAAACATAGACCAGCATAAAAGAGAGGTAAAAAGCAGCCATAGTACCCAAAACAATGAGAATAAATATGAGCGTTAGTGTCGAAAGCAAGATTGTAAGTTTTTCAACCAAATCCAGCTTTGTGTACTCCCCCTGCAACTTCAGATAGTTCTTAACCTCCTTAAAAAGCTCAGTCAGATTGTCGATACTTTTGTCGTTAGCAAACATATACTTCGTTTTAATAAAACAAAAGGCAGACTTTGCTTTTTTAAGTAAAAGTCCGCCTCTCCATCGTCAATAATCAGTTTATTCTGCATCTTTTACTTCCGATGCGATCTGGTCTACCAAATCATCCATTTCTTCACGGTTTAAACGAATACCCTTTTTACGCAAAAGTTCTGCGATTTTATTACGAGTATCTTCACCTTTTTCAGGTGCAAATAAAACACCTGCTGCTGCTCCCAGAGCCAATCCGCCTAAGAATGCAGCTACAACATTCAATGCTTTCATAAGTATGGTCTTTATTGTTATTACATTTACAAATATAGGAAAATCTTTGAAATATTATTTCTTTTAGACGTAAAAACTTTTTCTTAGATCAAGAACTGCCAAATATTAACAGATTTTAATATTATGACTATACTTACCTGCTTTTATATTACTACTTTTGCAGGTAAAATTAAAGTGAGTTTAAACATAAACTTAAATAAATTTCAGTCAACATGAAAAAGATCGTTGTATTAGGAATGGGATTATGCGTCGCTTTGGCGTTCTCTTCCTGTAAATCAAGTGAAAGTGCTTACAAAAAAGCGTACGAAAAAGCTAAACAGCAAGAACTGGCTGACGCATCAAACGCAAGTACAAGCACAGAAGCTCCTGCAGATGTCGTAACTCCAGTAGAAACTGTACCTGTTGCCCCTGTTTCTTCTGCTCCGGTTCGTGAAGAAAAAGTGGAATTAGTTTCAGGTGAAGGATTGAGAGCCTATAGTGTAGTATGCGGAAGCTTTGGTGTAAAATCAAACGCTGACGGATTGAAGGCACAAATGGATAACGAAGGCTATAACGCAAAGGTTGTTTACAATGCACAAAACAACATGTATCGCGTCATTGTAGAATCTTTCGACACACGTGATGAAGCTGCACGTGCAAGAGATGCTTTCAAGGCTAAATATCCTAACCGCAAAGATTTCCAGGGAGCATGGCTGCTGTATAAGCTCTAATAATATTGCCGATAAGTCAGAAATATTATTCTATAAAACGGATTCAAAGCGATAGTGTTCAGACTATCGCTTTTTTTTGTACCTTTGCCCGACAAAAAAACAATAATACATAATTTATGAAAATTAGACTTATAGCTGCACTTACTCTTGTAGCTTTACCCTTTATTGCAGAGGCACAGGAAAAAGTCGTGCCATTGAAATATGGAAACATGGACCAATGGGTAACTCGCAAAATACACGAATCGGGAGTTATCGGAGGAGATACTAAATTACTATACGAATTAGGACCGACAAAAGTCATCGACGGAAATGAAGCCTACGTAAACCAAGGGGGATCGCCATGGGGAAACTCTAACGTTATGGCGAAAGTCATGGGAATCGTTAAGACTAACACCAGTGTATATCCCGAACATCGTGGCGACGGATATTGTGCTCGTCTGGAAACGCATATCGAGAGCGTAAAAGTTTTGGGGCTTGTCAATATTACCGTACTCGCTTCAGGTTCCATGTTCTTAGGCGACATGAAAGAACCTATCACAGGCACAAAAGATGGAGAAAAGGCTCTTAACTCAGGCGTAAAATTCACTTCTCGCCCCAAAGCAGTACAATATGATTATAAAGTGCAGATGTCTGGTGCTCCCAACCGTATCCGTCAGACGGGTTTCAGCCGTAAAAGTACGGTACCGGGACAAGATTGTGCAATTATGACCTGCCTTCTTCAGAAACGTACGGAAGATGCCAACGGCAACATTATCGCTAAACGTGTAGGAACTGCAGTTGTGCGCTATAGCAAAACAGAAGGATGGAACAATAAGGCAACCTACGAAATAAAATATGGTGATATTACACATGATGCCAGCTACGAAGCTGAACTTATGAAACTGGGAGTAGGTGGCTATTATGCACGAAACAGCAAAGGAGAAAGTGTACTGATACAGGAAAACGGATGGGCTGATGCAGATGAAACTCCTACCCATCTTATATTGCAGTTTACATCCAGTCTGGGAGGTGCTTTCGTTGGCTCTCCAGGAAATAAGCTATGGATAGACAATGTATGTTTAGTATATTAACATTCTTACTCTTCAGCAAGAGTAATCTAAAATAAACAAAGAGAGGTGTTTTGTCTTCATTAGGCAAAACTCCTCTCTTTGCTTAATATATTATTTATAAAATATCGTTCACATAAAAGAAATAAACAATAAACAAATAGGGACAAATCATTCAATATTTCCGTGCAAAATGCCAACTTATAAAGCCCGTACATTCACATCATATAATACGAATCGACTCAGAAAGCACAAAAACCTTTATCTCAGACCACAACCTTTCTAATTTTTAGATTTGGAAACTAACTCCTTAAAGACAAGAAAGCATAATCTTCTGTATAGGGAAGCACTGTTGATACGCCACTCAAGCCTTGGTATATAAGACTGCTTCGAAAATAAACAGTTATTTAAACCAGGCAATAATATATCATATCTTCAAAAACATAAAGTTCCAAAATTATTTTGCCCTGAATAAAAATGCCACCCTTCTAATATGACATAACAGAATATATCAATTCTTCTCAATTCCTTTCCCTAAAGGAAAAGAAACTCCCAAAAAGGCATTTGAAGCTTTCGAATTATTATTAAAATAAACATAATCAGTACCTAAAAAGACAGGGCCTAATTTTAGGGCAAGACCAAACGACTTTCCTCCTGCCTGGACCGGAGAGTAACTAAGAGCAAAATCACACCAAGTCTTAGGATGAAATGTTGCGGATAAAGTGACCTCATTCAACGTTTTAGGTTGAACAAAATAAGCACTATACATTATTCCCAAACTCAACTTATCATCCATAGTTTTATATTCACCTGCAACCAAAAATGTAGAAGACAATTTCGTGTTATATGCACTAACAGCATCCTTATTTTCAAACATATTAAAACGCTTTAAGTCCATAAAATCACCATTCATGTAATCCATATAATTATCTCCATTAATTCCAATCTTTACATCGTCAGCACTAGCAACTGTAGTCATTCCACTATTCCACCTAATAAATCCCAAATCCAACACGGCAGCTGAGACAATTACATTATCCAATATTCTATAACTTGCCCCCAAATCAATACCCATTCCGACACCAGAGATACCAAAGCCACCCATATCAAAATTGTAACGGTCTACTTGCCGAACAATATTTCCACTGCCATCATCTACTTCAGAAAAGCTTAATCCACCCCCTTTCATAGATGCTTTTACATTCGCCTTTACTGTAGAATAAACAGAAGATTGATAGATATCATCGGCTGTTTCTACATTTAATGTAAAATGATCAACTTGCATATCTGTATGTACAAGACCAAGCAATAAGTTAAAACGTCCACCAACGACCAATCTTTCATTAACCGCTCGAGAATACCCTACCCCTACTTCAGCATAAGCATTTACATCAAAATTCACATTATAAATACTTCTTTGAAATAAAGTACCACGCGATTCAACACTAGCACGATTTAAACTCTGTGAATATTCTGATACATTTTTAAAATACTCGAACATACCTTTAGGAATAGAAGCAGATACATCCGTACGTAGTCTGACATCAACATTCCAAAATCCGCAACCTTTATACCACCCAAAAGAAAAAAGATCCGTATTAGCCCTGACATTAAACCGATTATCCTCATCCAATCGGTTATATAAATCATCATTTGGGAACAAATCTCTTCCTGAATCAAGAACATCAATAATATCTGTTAATCCCAAAACATTGGAAGAAGCTCCCATAAATGCATTCAGTATAGGAACATTAACATATCCACGCATAGGTTGTAATGCAGGATTCAATTGTAAACGTGCACTTGTTCCTTCTATAAAATAAGAGGTACGAAGATACTGAGCATGCAATCCTCCCATAGTACATAATCCTCCTATGAAAAAGGCCATTTTGCTTAATACATTAGTCCACATAGTTCCACATGTTTAATTGACACAAATTTAATATTTATAGTTAATAACTACAAACAAATTTCAAAAAAAGAAAATAATTACAGGGAATAAATACGACTATCGCCCAAAGTCTTCTTGGTGAAATAATAAGTAATAGACATCTCTTCACTTGAAATCTCGTTAATATCCACAAAAAATACACCAAAGGATATCTATACGTTTTCAAGAAACTTCCTATTTTTGCGAAAATTTATAATACACTTCATTATGAAATATTTAATCGTTTCTGACATCCACGGCTCACTGCCTGCCTTAGAGAAGGTCTTGGCTTTCTACAAAGAGCAACACTGTGACATGATGCTTATATTGGGAGATATATTGAACTACGGACCGCGTAACAGCATTCCGGAAGGAATCAACCCTAAAGAAATAGCAAACCGACTAAACGAAATGGCAGACTCAATAGTTGCCATACGCGGGAACTGTGATTCCGAGGTAGATCAGATGTTGTTAGACTTCCCTATCTTATCCGACTATGCACTGATTGTAGACAACGGGAAACGGCTGTTTCTGACTCACGGACATATTTATAATGAGGACAAACTCCCCAAAGGAAAGCATGATTACTTATTTTACGGACATACACATCTTTGGAAACTGGAAAAAGAAAAAGGCATGACGGTTTGTAACACAGGATCGATAACCTTTCCCAAAGGAGGGAACTTGCCGACTTTTGCAGTCTACGAAAACGGAAAGACTTCAATTTACGAACTAAGCGGAAACCTTCTGAAGGAATGCTAATGTAGAAATTTTCAAGAACAAAAGGCTGTACTCATTATCATAGTTCCCATTAAGACAGAAAAGAAAAGCACTATGAAATGAGCAACAGCCTCTCCTATAAAAAATCAACCAACTAAATTTTAATATATCACTACATTAAATTCAAATTTCATCTGTCAAAGGCTTACTTCCGCCCATCGGTACAGAAATGCCAATGAAACCATTTACAGATTTCGAACTATTTCCAAAATACATATAGTCAGTACCTACAAAAACAGGTCCCAATTTCAACGCAAGCCCAAACGATTTACCTTCCGCCTGAATTGGAGAATAACTAAATGCTGCATTGAACCAACTCTTCGGGCGCACTGTTGCCGATAATGTAAGTTCATTCAATGTTTTCGGCTGTACGAAGTGTATACTGTACATGGCGCCTACACTTACTTTATTATTTAAGAAAGCATATTCACCTGCAAGTAAAAATGTAGACGACAATCTTGTTTTATACGAAGAAGCAGCCTCTTTGTCCTCTACCAGATTAAATCGTTCCAGATTCAAAAAATCACCACTCAAATATTCCTGATAATTATTCTGATTAATCTCAATCTTACTGCTTTCATCAATAGAAGCTACAGTAGTAGAACTACCCTTCCAGTTTATAAATCCTAAATCAAGCACAGCAGCCGAAAATGTCAGATTATCCAACAGCTTATAACTTGCTCCCAGATCAACCCCAAAACCAGCTCCCGAGATACCAAATCCACTTCCATCGAAATCGAAGCCATTAATTTGACGTATAGCGTTTCCATAACTGTCATGTGTATCGGTAAAACTTAATCCTCCTCCCTTGATTGAAGTCAGGATATGTGCTTTCGCGTTAGTATATCCTCCATAAGAGTTGTTCCAGCTATCAGGATTTTCCGGATTCTGCGGAATATTCATATCGACAGTAAATTCATCAACCTGCATTTCTGCACGGGCAATACCCAGCAAAACTTTCAAACGCCCTCCTACTGTCAATTTATCATTTATCGGATGAGAATATCCCAACCCTACCTCGGCATAAGCGTTTATGTCAAGATTCATATTCGAGATATTTCCCTGAAGCGTCCCGCTTTCCAGATTAAAACGGTCAGCATCGCGCAAATATTCAAACATATTCTTCGGAATAGAAGCCCCAATGTCTGTACGCAACCCTACATTTACATTCCAGAAACCTTTTCCCTTATACCATCCAAACGAAAGAATATCGGTATTCAGATTTACATTCAACCGATTATCTTCTTTCAAACGGCCATATAAATCATCATTTGAAAACAACTCGGAACCCGAATCAAGTACGGCAATAATATCACTTATTCCCAACACATTAGAAGACGCACCTATATTAAAGGAGCCGATAACAGGTATATTAAAATATCCAATTGTTGGTTGCAAACCAGGATTCAGTTGCAAACGCGAACTGGTTCCTTCCATAAAATAAGAGGTACGAAGATACTGGGCATGAGCAATTCCCATAAAAAACAATCCCCCAGTAACGAATAATGCCTTCTTAAATGAATTTGTCCACATTGTCGTTTTATTGTTTGGTTTTGTGCAAATGTAGAAAATCTATAGTTAACAAATAAAAACGAAAATTGAACAACCTTACTAAGCAGACCAAATATTGGAATAAACAGCCTAAATATGCTACTAAATAAAAAAAACATTTATAGAATGTAAATCTTTTTTCAAGAAAGTACATTCAACATTTGAAAGGAAAAAATAAAATCCATCTATAAAGTTCCAATCAGGAATTATTAGTTTATGGAATCTTTTTCCAAGACATCTGCAGAAAAAGAATATTTTTTGTACAAAAAAATAGAATCTTTGTACAAATTTTCAAAAAACATCGAGAGATTTTTAAACAAGCCTACCTATATAAAATTATGAAACCGAAAGAAAAGGACAGCAATACCACGTTTCTACCGGAAATTTACGCTAATGTATGGTTCCGGCAGAAAGCAAATTATCTAAAACTATACGATATTTCTATAAAAAGTCTTTGAAATCAATCTAAAGCTGGTAAAAACATTCTATTAACTTTTTCCTGTATTTCTTCGAAACCTGAAGTTCTTCTTCCAAAGAATTGAAAGGAGGATACATTATACAATGGTTGTCTTGAACCATGACAAGATAATGCATATTAATAATGTACGACTGGTGTATCTGGGCAAAAGCCTTATCGTAAGCACAAAGCTGCTCGGCAGTCGTATTTCTTTTCAGCGGAAGGAATGTTCCGTTGGTAAGGGCCACTTCCCATATCTTACGAGCAGACTGATAACGGAAATAACCGATTTCGGAAGTATGCAGGAACCGCAGATCTCCCATCGGAGTAGTCACAACAAAAGGTTTCCCCGTATCAGGTAACATTGGCGGAGTATAATTGGGAACAGTATACTCACGCTTGCACAAACGTGAAATGACAGTCTGAAGTTCCTCCGAATCGACCGGCTTCAAAAGGAAGTCGAAGGCTCTGGCACGAAGAGCATCAATCACATACTTGTCGTGAGCCGTATAGAAGACAATATTCATATTCCACGAAATATAGCCCTCCAATTTAGACACTACATCCATACCTTGCATATCGGGTAACTCCACATCCAAAAAAACAAGATCTGGCTGTAACCTCTCTATCATCTTTATCCCAGAAATTCCATTTCGCGCTTTTCCCTCTATCGATATATATGTGTAGCGTTGTAATTCAAAACACAGATTATCTATTGCACTTTCTTCGTCATCAATGATAACCGTTCTGTAAACCTTCTCCATAAATTAGTCCTCTTTATTCTTCTTAACAGGTATGAGTAATCTACCGGAATGACAAATTTCACTTCACATCCTGTTTCTTCTCTTCCCTCTATCTTAACGTTATTTATTGTCATAATTATCGGGTTGCGATTGTAGGAATTGAGTAACTGAATAGTCTGTGCCAGTACTTTCATTCCTGTACCTGTACCGTAACTGCCCGTCGATACCCGGAAACCACCTCCGTTGTCACGCACAACAGCTTCGATATATTCCCTACAGTCTTTCACCTCTATCCAAAGTATACGCTTACCTTCCTTATCTACCAATGCATGCTTCACAGCATTCTCTACAGGTATCTGCAACAGCATGACCGGTATTTCTACCTTTTCCGGATCAACAGAGGGAGATATGTTAATGTGCATTTCGAAATCGGGCTGCAAGACACGTTCTTCAAGTCCGATGTAAGTTCTTACGAAATCCAGCTCGTCGGCCAAGGTTACCGTCATACTTTCTGTCAGTTCCAGATTACGTCTTATCAACTTAATCAGTTCATGCAAATGCATATTGCTCTCCTTGTCTTTCAATGAACTAATTTCTCTGCTCAGTACATTAAAGACAAAATGAGGTGAAATGCGGTTACGGATATTCTTAAGCCGCAATGAAGTAATAGCCATCCGCATTTTCAATTCTTCCATACTGCGCTTTCGTTTCCTGTATATCAGCCATGTTCCCGCAGCAACGATAAGCAATAATATAATCAGTCCGCCTACATACAACCATTCATGCAAAAGAAGCACTTTATTTTCCGCCTGTTGGATAAGTATTTCTTTATGCATCGGTGTACTGTCGCGCTGAAACCTGAGGGCAGCTTCCTGGGCCCGCATTTTAATACGTTCGCTCCGGATGGAATCATCAATCCGGCTATTTTCACGTTGATAGTAATATGCCTGACGGAAATCCTTACTTTCTTCAAAATAATGCTGCAGATAACGGTTACGAATATGCACCATATTCGGTTCCACAAAACGAGGAACGACAGCCTCATCCAGCCGTTTTCTTGCCAAAGGCAGATTGCCTTCTTTCAGTGCCAGCTCGATAAGCTGGGTGTCGATATAGTACAACGCACTGTTATTGTCTACTTTCTGGAAAAATTTATAGCACCGTGACAAGTAGTAAGAAGCCGAATCGGTCTGGTTCATCAGCAGAAAAACTTCCCCCATATTCACCATTGTCAGATTACGTTCATATTCCATTTCCGGATGTAAAGAAACATAAGCCAACGACCGGCGAAAGTATTTCAGTGCGGTTTTGTAATCCTGACGGAAATAATACGAATTGCCCCGATTGTTGAGATAGATATGTTTTTCAAAAGGCTTCATGCTTTCAAAAAACTTGCCGGCACGGTCGTAATAAGCGTCGCACTGTGTAAAGTCACGAAGCTCCATATAAACCTGCCCAAGCCCATAATATGCAGAAAAGCATTGTGCTTCGGGCAACCGTAAAGAGTCGGCAAATGCCAGTGAATTATGATACCATAAAGAAGCCTTATCGTAATATCCTTCGCGAAGATATGCATCTGCCAGATTCAACATGATATTGAAACGCCTTATACCTCCGCCATTTTCTGTATATAAATGATATGCTTTCAGAAATTTTACACGAGCAGAATCGAATTTGGTCTGACGTGCCAGTTGGTTTCCCTCCATATTATATACCGATGCCTGCAAAGCCAGCACATCTTTATCCTGTTTAGAAGCCTGACAAAAGCGTCCTGCCATTTTCAACATGCGGTCTGCATGGTCGGGTTGCGACATCAGCATATAGGCTTTTGCCTTGAAAACAATGCCACGATAATATAAGACACTGTCAGTCAAATGGGGCAACAGGCTATCCATCCTCGACAATGCCCTTGTCGGATCAGCTTCCAGCAATGAATCCAATTGCTCAATCATCCGTACTTCTGCACCGACAGAGTGTGCTTTTCCATCCTTATCATGAAAACAGCACGTACATAAAACAACAATACAACTATATAATATAAGGTGTAATTTACACGCCATATTCTCTCTTAAGGTTTTAATAGCTTGACAAATGTATGTAAAAAAAGACAACAGGCAAAAATAAGTTCAAAATTTATAGCTATCGACTTATAAAATTACTATTTTTGAATGGTGTATCTAACCTCGTTTAACTGTTGGATCACCGACCTACATCACAACTATTGTAAATAGACAACAAAAACATAAACTTATGAAAGAATTATCGAATGATAAAATCAGTATTCAAATCGCTGATCATGGAGCAGAGTTAATCAGTATCTGTGCAAACGAAACCGAATATTTATGGCAGGCAGACCCTCAGTTCTGGGGACGGCATTCTCCGGTTTTGTTTCCTATCGTAGGAAGGGTATGGAATAATACTTACCGTCATGAAGGAAAAACATATTCACTCGGGCAGCATGGTTTTGCCCGCGATATGGATTTTCAGCTGACCTATGAAGAGGAAAATGCCGCCATTTATACACTGGAAAGTAACGAAGAAACCCTGAAGCTCTATCCGTTTCCCTTTGTTCTCGAAGTGGGATATCGCCTGAAAGGCAATCGTATAGAAGTAATGTGGAGTGTACAGAATACAGGTACCAAGGAAATGCACTTCCAGATAGGTGCACATCCGGCATTTTACTACCGTGATCTGAATACTGAAACCAATGAAAGAGGATTTCTTGATTTCGGGAAAAAGATTCAAAAGCTGGAATATATATCACCGGCCGAAAAAGGATGTGTATTGCCCGAACATCGTACTCTTACACTGCACGACGGTCTGATGGAGCTAACACGTGATACTTTTGCATGTGATACCTATATGTTCGACAACAGTCAGCTGAAAAAAATCACACTCCTTGATAAACAGCAGCAGCCATACATCAGTCTGGAATTCAATAGTCCGCTGGTAGCAATATGGTCTCCAAGCGCCGCTCACCCCAATGTTCCTTTTGTCTGCATCGAGCCATGGTACGGACGTTGTGATACTGTAGGCTACGAAGGCGAATTCAAAGACAGAGAATGGATGCAACACCTTGCTCCGGGCAAGAGCTTTGAAGCCGGTTATTCTATCATTCTGGAAGATGTAAAATAATTATCTCACCCGATTGTCATGACCATATTCCAATATGACCAGACTTTTGAGGGACTACTTACGGCTGTATTTGACGCATACAGCCGTAAGTCGTTTCCCGACTCTATTCTAAAAATCGGAGAACCTCTTCCTCTTTTTTACGATGAAACCTATATCGTACTTACCGATTACGAAAAGGCAGAGCGAGTATGGAAATCACTCGTCAGAAAATTATCAAAAGGAGCATTAACCAACTTAACTTATTGCTGGCTGTCCGAAGCACCAGACGTGGCTATGTTATTATTCCGCTACATACGGAAAATAACCGACTCATCACAGTCTATAGAAACAAATTTCACTGATGCCGATATACTTGCAGTTACAAAATTAGGGAAAAGAGTTGCCGACGAACGATATCGTATCCTGCAGTTTATGCGTTTTCAGAAGACAGCCGAAGGTATTTATTATGGAGCCATGGAACCTCTATATGATGTTTTCCCATTGACGATTAATCATTTTCGTGACAGATTTACCGATCAGCAGTGGCTTATCTACGACATTAAGAGAAAATATGGCTATTATTACAACGGAAAAGAGGTCGACGAAATAACGTTTACCAATCCTTTTCAAACTCATTTACTGACAGGGAAGCTGGACGATAAGTTATTGGATAAAGACGAAAAGCTCTTCCAGACACTCTGGAAAAGCTATTTTAAATCAATCTGCATCAAAGAAAGATTAAATCCTGTAAAGCACAAGAAAGACATGCCTGTACGATACTGGAAATACCTGACAGAAAAAAACTGATCAGACGTTTAGAAACAATTCATCAGGATAGCCTATATCGACAAGAAACAGGGCATTGCCCGGTACAGACGTGCCTGCACTGCAACGGTTTTTCTCTTCTATTACCTTACGGAAACCTTCTACCGTAAGTTTACCACGCCCCACTTCTACCAATGTACCGACTATCGCACGAACCATATTCCGCAGAAAGCGGTCGGCCTGAATGGTAAACACCCACTCATAAGGTCCGGCTTGCTCCCAGCGAGCATGCATAATACGGCAATTGTTTGTCTTTACATCTGTATGCAACTTGCTGAAGCTGGTAAAATCGGTATAGTCAAACAAAGTTTGCGCCGCTTCGTTCATCTTGTCAAAATCCAGCTGTTGAAACACTCTCCATGCATAACGCCGGATAAAAGGGTCCTTACGGGTAGTAATATAGTATCTGTAAGTACGATAAGTTGCATCGAAACGAGCATGCGCATCCTGCATGACTCTCCTAACCTCATAAACCGATATATCTGGCGGAAGCAACCGGTTCAGCTTATCGGTCACAACATCACAGTCAAGCATCCAGCCGATATCAAAATGGGCAACCATCAAACGGGCATGTACTCCTGCATCCGTTCTTCCCGCCCCTGTTACTTCGATGGCATCATCACGCAGAAAAGTTGTCAATGCACGAGTAAGGGTTTCCTGTACACTGGCACCATTAGGCTGAACCTGCCAGCCATGATAATTTGTTCCGTCGTAGGCTAAATAAATAAAATATCTGAACATATATTCACTATCTGGTCGTTATATGGAAACATCCTTGCTTTAATTCATACTTCACATAGCAACGTTCTGCCTCACGCAAGTCGCGCAACACTTCCGAAAGCACCAGCTTCAATGTATCTGCACTTACATCCTGCATCGGACGTCCGTCGGGATCTTCTACCTTCGTAAAACGCTTCCAGCTAACATCAAAAGTCGTTCCATAAAAATGGCAGGAATTCAGTGAAGCATTTCCATTTGTACGACGAAGTTTTTTAACGTCATCTTTCGTACGCAATACAGATGTCACGATAACCTTATTAGGATTCAAGCCCTTGTTCTCCAGCGAGTCCAGAAAATTTATTCCAATGGTATCAAGCAAAGCGGCAGCACGGGGCACAAGGAACGGGATAGAGTGAGTAAGAGAATCCACATCGTAGTGCTCGCCCGAAACGATTTCTTTCAAATCACCGTCTAAGTCCACGGCAGCCTCCCGCGATGAGATTGGACGTATCCCTATGCGACGTGCTACAGCCAGCTGGACATCATTCAAATCACCAAAACTTCTCTTGTAGCTTACTACCCCACGAATATTGTGCGGATTATTTAGTTTAATAGACTTGTCTTCCTGCTTACAGCCGCCCAATACAGCAGCCGCGCCCAAAGTAATCGCCCATGCTATTCCTGTCAGTCTTTTCATATTTACTGTCAAATCTTTCTCTCGATAATATAATTAAGAGCTGCAAAGATAAAAAATATTGGCGAAAACAGAGAAGAAGGATACTTCCTTTTAAAAATTCAAGCAAAACAGTCGACAAATTGCCTGATGAAAAGCTAAAATTAATTTATCCTATATCGTGTACAGATAAAAAGGAATGATTAAATTTGCAGAAGAAATAAGACTAACGAGCGTATCAAAACAAACTGAATGATCGAAAAACATATTGTATTAGAGGATATTGATCCGGTTATTTTCTATGGCGTAAACAACGCCAACATGCAAATGATCAAGGCTTTGTTCCCTAAACTTCGTATTGTAGCACGAGGTGATGTCATTAAAGTAATGGGGGACGAAGAGGAAATGTGTGCATTCGAAGAGGCTATCTTAGCTCTGGAACAACACTGCGCACGCTATAATTCACTGAACGAGGAAGCCATTCTGGATATCATAAAAGGTAACAAACCGCCAATCGAAAAGACGGGCGACGTAATAGTGTATAGTGTTACCGGCAAACCCATCACTCCGCGAAGCACCAATCAGTTGAAACTTGTGAAAGAATTCGACAAGAATGACATGATTTTTGCTATTGGACCGGCAGGATCGGGAAAGACATATACGGCAATCGCGCTGGCTGTCCGGGCATTAAAGAATAAAGAAATCAAGAAAATCATATTAAGCCGTCCGGCTGTGGAAGCGGGAGAAAAGCTGGGTTTCCTGCCCGGAGATATGAAAGATAAAATCGATCCTTACCTGCAACCATTATACGATGCACTTCAAGACATGATTCCCGCTGCAAAATTAAAGGAATACATGGAACTGAATATCATACAGATTGCTCCTCTTGCCTTTATGCGCGGACGTACACTGAACGATGCAATTGTCATTCTGGATGAGGCACAGAACACCACAACCCAACAGATAAAAATGTTTCTGACCCGTATGGGTACAAATACCAAAATGATTGTTACGGGAGATATGACTCAGATAGACCTCCCCTCATCACAAACATCAGGATTGATACAAGCTCTCCGTATTCTGAAAGGAGTAAAAGGAATCAGTTTTGTTGAACTGAACAAAAAAGATATTGTCCGCCACAAACTGGTAACTCGTATTGTCGAAGCATACGAGAAGTTTGAAGAAAAGACAAAAGCCGCAAAAAATGCGGAAAAGGTTCCCAACAAGAAAACAGAAGAATAAGACAAAAACTTATACCTTAATAAAAGAAACATCATTCATTACTAAATACATAAAGAAAATGAGTAAAGCTTTAACTAAAACAGACTATCACTTTCCGGGACAGAAAAGTGTATACCACGGCAAAGTGCGCGATGTTTATAACATCAACGATGAAAAATTAGTAATGGTTGCTACCGACCGTATTTCTGCATTCGATGTCGTATTACCCGAAGGTATCCCTTACAAAGGACAAATGCTGAACCAGATTGCAGCAAAATTCCTCGATGCTACTACAGATATCTGCCCTAACTGGAAACTGGCTACTCCCGACCCGATGGTAACCGTAGGAGTTATGTGTAAAGGTTTCCCTGTAGAAATGATTGTACGTGGTTATTTGTGTGGAAGTGCATGGCGTGCATACAACAGCGGTATCCGCGAAATCTGCGGCGTTCGCCTTCCCGAAGGCATGCGTGAAAACGAAAAATTCCCTCATCCTATCATTACTCCGACTACAAAAGCCGAAATGGGTATGCACGATGAAGACATCTCTAAAGAAGAAATTCTGGCAAGAGGTCTGGCTACACCCGAAGAATATGAAACACTGGAACGCTACACTTTGGCTTTGTTCGAACGCGGAACACAGATGGCAGCAGAACGTGGTCTGATACTTGTCGATACAAAATATGAATTTGGTAAGCACAATGGTGAAATTTACCTGATGGACGAAATCCATACTCCCGATTCAAGCCGCTATTTCTACTTAGAAGGTTATCAGGATCGTTTTGAAAACGGCGAACCTCAAAAGCAATTGTCTAAGGAATTTGTTCGTGAATGGTTGATGGCAAACGGCTTCCAGGGTAAAGAAGGACAGACTGTTCCTGAAATGACTCCTGCAATCGTTGCTTCCATCAGCGACCGCTATATCGAACTGTACGAGCACATCACAGGTGAAACTTTCGTCAAAGCAGACACAGATCACCTGGCAGAACGTATCGAAAAGAACGTTACTGAATATTTAGGATAAATCTGAATGAGGAATGAAGAATTGAAAGTGAGGATGTTTTTTATTCCTCACAATTCTTCATTCTTCGTTTTTTCATACTTAATCTTTCATTTTTTATCTTATGCCTCATTACCCACAAGAAGAAATAAAGCCCTACAACGAGAACGAAAGCAAAGCTGTACAAGTAGAGAAGATGTTCGACAATATTGCTCCTGCCTACGACAATCTGAACCATGTACTCTCATGGGGAATAGACAAAAGCTGGAGACGCAAGGCTATTCACTGCCTGAAACCATATCGTCCACAGCATATCATGGACGTTGCAACCGGTACAGGTGACTTTGCTCTGCAGGCATTCGGCACACTTCGCCCGCAGGAACTGATAGGAACTGACATTTCTGAGGGAATGATGAACATAGGACGTGAAAAGGTAAAACAAGCCGGATTCTCCGAACACATTACCTTTGCCAAAGAAGACTGCACAGCTCTTTCCTTCCCCGACCAGCGTTTCGACGCCATCACTGTAGCGTTCGGAGTTCGCAATTTTGAGAATCTGGATAAAGGCTTGCAGGAAATGTATCGCGTATTAGTACCGGGAGGACATCTTGTAATTTTGGAATTATCCGAACCTGAGTGGTTCCCCATGAAGCAATTATATGCAGTCTATTCCAAAATGGTAATACCTACCCTGGGAAAACTCTTTTCGAAAGACCGCAGTGCCTATACTTATCTTCCTCAGTCTATCAAGGCTTTTCCGCAAGGCGAAGTCATGCAAGGTATTATCCGTAAAGCTGGATTTAGCCAAGTGTCTTTTCGCCGACTGACTTTAGGCATCTGCACACTCTACTTTGCTACAAAATAATCTGAACTTCAAATATTGCTTTTATGAAAAAATTCGGTTTGATAGGCTACCCGCTCGGACATTCTTTCTCCAGAAACTTCTTCAACGAAAAGTTTCAGTCGGAGAATATCGATGCGGAGTACGTTAATTTTGAAATTCCTACCATAGAGGATTTTCCACGAATTATCGCGGCCAATCCTACGCTGGAAGGGTTAAACGTAACAATTCCTTATAAAGAAAAGGTTATCCCTTATCTGAATGAAGTAGCACCCGACGCTGCTGCCATCGGAGCGGTAAACGTTATCAAATTCGAACGCAACAAAGGCAAGCTTAAATTAATAGGACATAACTCCGATGTCATCGGATTCACACGTTCCATCGAATCCTTACTGGAATCCTATCATACCAAGGCACTCATTTTAGGTACGGGAGGAGCTTCGAAAGCAATCAATTACGGGTTGAAGCAATTAGGTCTGGAAACGCTGTTTGTATCACGAAGTACTCATAATGACCATACCATTACGTACGACGAGCTGACGCCTGCCCTGATGGACGAATATAAAGTCATTGTAAACTGTACGCCTGTCGGTATGTATCCACAAGCCGATAAATGTCCTGATATACCTTATGAATGTCTTACTCCAAGACACCTGCTTTACGATTTATTGTACAATCCAGATACCACGCTGTTCATGAGAAAAGGAAGTGAACACGGAGCCGTGGTAAAAAACGGACTTGAAATGCTTTTGCTGCAAGCCTTCGGAGCATGGGATATCTGGAATAAGTAAATTTATCTGCACTCCTTACGAGGACTGCACAAATCCTTTACATCACATGAAGAAGCGAATTGCCATTGTTATCGGAATCGTATTATTACTTTTGGCCGGTATTCTCGCCGGAGGAAGCTGGTATATGGTAGATTACTCCCTGCGTCCGGAAAACAGAGGAAAAGACATGGAAGGCTCACTGACTTTTATGAGAGAAAAATATCCTCAGATAAATCCGTGGCTGGACAGCCTTCAAGAGCATAAGGCGCTGCGCGATACGTTTATTACCGCCAGCGATGGCATACGCATGCACGCTTTTTATGTAAGAGCTATGCAACCGACTTCGCATACTGCTGTCATTGTACATGGATATACGGACAATGCAATACGCATGTTTCACATCGGATACCTTTATAACCATTCACTGGATTACAACATCCTGCTGCCCGATTTACGGTACACCGGCCTGACAGAAGGTGATGCAATCCAGATGGGATGGTTGGATCGTAAAGACGTTATGCAATGGATTAACGTTGCCCCCTCACTTTTCGGCGATTCCTTGCAGGCTGTTGTACACGGCATTTCAATGGGAGCTGCTACAACCATGATGGTTTCCGGTGAAACTCTTCCAGCATACATTCGGTGCTTTGTTGAGGACTGCGGGTATACCAGTGTATGGGAACAGTTTAAGAAAGAACTTAAAGAGCAGTTCGGACTCCCCGCCTTTCCACTGCTTTATACAGCCAGCTGGTTATGCGAATGGCAGAACGGATGGAATTTCAAGGAAGCTTCCGCCATCAGACAAGTTGCAAAATGCCAGAAACCGATGCTTTTCATTCATGGAGATCAAGATGATTTTGTGCCGACTTACATGGTCTATCAGCTATACGATGCCAAACCTGCTCCCAAAGAACTCTGGATAGCTCCGGATGTAGACCACGCCAACTCCTATTTCCGGTATCCGGAAGAATATACTGCCCGCATAAAAAGCTTTACAGGGAAATATATACCTTGATATCCGAAAGTCATTTTCCTATAGCAGAACTATAAACACCTGTCCTGTTAGTAAATCCGCTCTGATATTTGCCGCACATCAACAAGAAAAAATCTAAGAAAGGCAACAGTTTATCTGTACAATACGCCATTGTTTCCAAGAAAACATTTCAGCATTCTGAACCAATATGTCCGTTGCCTTCTCTACATTTCCTATCCAAACGACTAAAACTCTTCCATCTTAGTCGCTAATATTCCCCAACTGGAACGAAGACTTACATTACCAAGAGGCTGACGGAACAGCTCCAACGTTCCTTTTGGAACTGACACACAATCAACTTGCAGAGGAAGAGCATAAGTCTGTAAGGAGGGCGGAGTTGCTGTTTTTACTGTCAAAAGTTTCACTGTACTATTGCCTAACGCATTAAAAGCCATTTTCTTGAGATTCTTTCCCAATGTAATAGCATCGAGATTTACTACGCCAGAAAAAAGTGTCTGTCCTATCGACTCAATACTTTCTGGAAATTCAATCAAAGTAAGTTTCGGACAATACTGAAACACACCACCCTTTATGACTCCAGCCGTTTCCCGACTACCATTTCCAGAGCTACGTACTTCACGCAAATTCTGACACAAATAAAACGCACGCTCCTCCAACAAATTTAAATTATCGGGCAAAGTAACACTCTCCACTCCCGACTCACGGAATGCCTCAACACCTATCGTTTTCAAATCTTCAGGAAAGGTCATCCAATGTAAGCGGTCGGTATGCAAAAATGCCTGACTGCTTATCTCACGAAGCGTAACCGGCAACTTGATTTCTTCGGCACCGACTTCCGAAAATGCCCGCTTAGGGATAATCTGTACCTGCGTATCCGACAAATCAACCCGACTCAGGTTACGACAACCGTAAAAACAATATTCACCCAGTGTCTTCAGACTTTTCGGAAAGACGACCTCCTTTACTGAGTTTCCTGTAAAGGCATCGGCTTGAATCTCTTCCACTCCCTCCGAAAGAATTATTTTATCGAACGTAGAAGCGGCAAAAGCTGTCGGACTGATGACCTTCGCTTCTGCAGGAACCCGGTAAACCTCTCCCTGTTTTTCCAGAACTTCAGTAAGAACGCCGTTGTTTATCACGTAATCGATAACCTTCACCATAAAGGAAGTCTGCTTCTCTTCCACGGTAATAATGACCGGAAGCTGCTCTATTGCCTTTTCCGTAGAAAATCCGGAAAGACTCTCTGACGTAATGTCCAGCTTCTTCCGTTCTCCATTACTGTATATTCCTTCTACCACCAGCCCTTCCAGATTGACAGGCACTTCGGAACGAAGCAAATATGTCGTTTGAACAGGAGGATTTACAACCTCTATACGTGTAAGAACAGCATCCTTATCCGGCGATGAAGGCTGTTGTCCGTTATTTTCGCCCGAATTATTATCAGACGAAGATGTTGAGGTCTGTTTGTGTTTCTCCACAACCGGATCTTTCTTACATGCCGGCAGGCATAGTATTGCTCCCGCAATCATTAAAGAATAAGCCAATTTCAAATTCATATACTCTATACAATAAAAAGAAAATAAGTCAATAACCACAACCTGCGTAAAGCCTCTTTTTGTCCCTATTTGCAAGCATTTTACCCGAAACATCTTTCACTGATGCTCCCAAAAAAGTCGTCCGCATAACGAATAAATGCGAAAAAATGACGCTCCAACAAGTAAAAAAAGGAACATACGCCCTACTTCCTTCAAAAAATCAAACAGGTTTAAATCTATATAACCCTTTTAAGTGTCCTTTTGTTCACCCGATAACGATTTTTCAATAAGGTGTTCGTTTTTACGGGTTATTTTATGTATGTTTGTAACTGAAACCAAATACAACATTACATTTATGAAAAAAACATGGATTATCATTATTGCCGTAATAGCAGTTATTGCCGTTTACGGAGTTTCTTCGTATAACTCAATGGTATCACAGGAAGAAGCTGTAGGTACAGCTTGGAGTAATGTGGAAAACCAATACCAGCGCCGTGCCGACCTGATACCGAATCTGGTCAATACCGTCAAAGGATATGCCGCACACGAAAAGGAAACATTCGACGCCGTTGTGTCAGCGCGTGCAAAAGCGACACAGACAACAGTCAGCATCGACGACCTGACTCCTGAAAAGATGGAGGCATACCAGCGTGCGCAAGGCGAAGTGGGTAGTGCATTAAGCCGTCTGCTTGCCGTAACAGAGAATTATCCGGAACTGAAAGCTAACGAGAATTTCCAGACACTTCAGGCACAGTTGGAAGGAACAGAGAACCGTATCAGCGTGGAACGCCGTAACTTCAACGATGTGGCACGCGAATACAATACATCCATCCGCCGCTTCCCGAAAAATATCTTTGCCGGCATGTTCGGATTCGAAAAACGTCCTTACTTCGAAGCCCAGGAAGGTACCGAAAAAGCTCCGGAAGTTAAATTCTGACAAGAATGAGAAGAATCATATCACTCGCACTGCTGCTTTGCTGCTTCGTTATCACAATCGGGGCACAATCGCACGCCTATAAGGTAGAAGAAATTCCCATGGTTCACCTGCAGAACCGTACCCGTTACGTCAGCAACCCTGACGGAATACTGAGTGCCGGTGCCGTAGCTGCCATGGACACAACCCTTTTTGCCCTGGAACAGCGTACGGGTGTACAGACTCTCGTAGTAGCTGTCAAACAAATAGACGGAGGCGACTGTTTTGAATTTGCTTATCAACTTGGGAAGCAGAACGGCGTCGGCGAAAAAGAAAAAGACAACGGCCTGGTTATATTACTGGTTACGGAAGAACGATGCATTCAGTTCGCGACAGGATATGGGCTGGAAGGTGTCCTCCCCGATGCAGTCTGCAAACAGATACAAGTGAGATACATGAACAAGTATCTGGGAGAAGGCAACTGGGATGCCGGCATGCTGGCAGGCATACAGGCTGTCAGCCGGCAACTGGATGGAACAGGAGAACCTCCCGTTCCCCGACAGGAAGAAGAAAGCGGCTACTTGCTTCTCATTATTCTGATATGCTGCTTCATCATCGTCCCTGCACTTTTATGGTTCAGCGTACGCCAGCGCAAAAAATGTCCGTTGTGCCATAAGCATACACTTCGCCAGCTCTCCGTACGTACAGTTTCACGCATCAACGGCATCCGTACGGAAGAAATCGTATTACAGTGCACCAACTGCGGACATGTGGTCCGCCGGCAACGCCAGAAACGCGACGAAGACGACTTCCATCACCGTGGAGGCAACGGAGGTCCTTTCCTTGGCGGACCGTTCTTCGGAGGAGGCTTCGGAGGAAGTGGCGGCGGAGGAGGCTTTGGTGGCGGCTCTTTCGGTGGAGGAAGCTTCGGCGGTGGAGGAGCAGGAAGCAAATTCTAACTAAAAAACGAACATTAAAAAGTCTATGTACAACAATACTTTTGGAAACATATTCCGTCTGACCAGCTTCGGTGAGTCGCACGGAAAAGCGATAGGTGGGGTGATTGACGGATTTCCGGCGGGCATCGCCATCGACATGGAGTTCATTCAGCAAGAGTTGAGCCGCCGACGTCCGGGACAATCGGCCATCACAACCGCACGCAAGGAAGCCGACGAAGTGGAATTCCTTTCAGGCATCTACGACGGAGTGTCAACAGGCTGTCCCATCGGCTTTGCTGTATGGAATACTAACCAGCACTCGAACGATTACGACAATATGAAGGATGTTTACCGTCCTTCGCACGCAGATTATACTTATACCCAGAAATATGGAATACGCGATCATCGGGGCGGCGGACGTTCCTCCGCACGAGAAACGATAGCTCGTGTGGTAGCCGGAGCATTGGCCAAGCTTGCTTTGCGCCAACTGGGCATCAGTATCACGGCATTTACCTCGCAAGTGGGTCCGTATAAGCTGGATAAAGACTATACGGCATACGACCTGACAACGATAGAAGACAATCCGGTGCGCTGTCCCGACCAGGAACTGGCACGCCAGATGGCCGATTTTATTTTCCGCATCAAGGGAGAAGGTGATACCATCGGCGGAGTAATAAGCTGCGTTATCAAGGGATGTCCCGTCGGACTTGGGCAACCGGTATTCGGAAAGCTGCATGCCGCCTTAGGAAATGCCATGCTGAGCATCAATGCCGTAAAGGGATTTGAGTACGGACAAGGCTTCAGCAACATGGAACTGAAAGGAAGTCAGCAGAACGACATCTTCTACAACGATAACGGGAAAATTGGTTTCCGCACCAACCGCTCAGGAGGTATTCAGGGAGGTATCAGCAACGGACAGGATATTTATTTCCGCGTAGCCTTCAAACCCGTGGCAACGGTACTCATGGAACAGCCTACAGTAGACATCCACGGTAATGAAACCATCCTGAAAGCCCGTGGACGACACGATCCCTGTGTGCTGCCCCGTGCAGTCCCCATCGTGGAAGCTATGGCTGCCATGACGCTGCTCGATTACTATTTACTTGACAAAGCCTCAAAATTATAATATTATCATGGAAATAAAACAATACATCAAAGAAAACGAATCCCGCTTTCTGGACGAACTCTTCAGTCTGATTCGTATACCCAGCATCAGTGCCTTGCCTCAACACAAGGATGACATGCTGGCCTGTGCCGAACGCTGGCGCCAGTTGTTGCTGGAAGCAGGAGCAGACGAAGCGATGATCATGCCCTCGCAAGGCAATCCGCTGGTCTATGCCGAAAAGCGTGTCAGCCCCGATGCGCCCACCGTACTGATTTATGCTCACTACGATGTCATGCCTGCCGAACCGCTCGAACTGTGGAAAAGCCAACCTTTTGAACCTGAAGTTCGCGACGGACGTATCTGGGCACGTGGAGCCGACGACGATAAAGGACAGGCAATGATTCAGGCAAAGGCATTCGAATATGTAGTCAAAGAAGGATTACTGAAACACAACGTGAAATTCATTTTCGAAGGAGAAGAGGAAATCGGTTCACCCAGCCTGAATGCTTTCCTGAAAGAGCACAAGGAATTGCTGAAAGCCGACGTCATCCTCGTTTCAGACACAAGCATGCTGGGGGCTGATCTGCCTTCACTGACAACCGGACTGCGCGGACTGGCTTACTGGGAAATCGAAGTGACCGGTCCGAACCGTGACCTGCATTCCGGACACTTTGGCGGAGCCGTTGCCAATCCCATCAACACCCTGTGCGGCATGCTTGCACAAGTTATTGATGCCGACGGTCGGATTACGATTCCTCACTTCTACGACGACGTGGAAGAAGTGCCCGCTGCCGAACGTGACATGATAGCTCATATTCCTTTCGATGAGAAGAAATACATGGAAGCCATCGGCGTAAAGGTGCTGAAAGGTGAAAAAGGTTATTCCACACTGGAGCGCAACAGTTGCCGTCCGTCGTTCGATGTCTGCGGAATCTGGGGAGGCTATACGGGAGAAGGCTCCAAGACCGTTCTGCCATCGAAGGCATATGCCAAAGTTTCCTGCCGTCTGGTACCGCATCAAAACCATGAAGTCATTTCAAAGCTGTTCGTCGATTACATCAACAGCATCGCTCCCGATTACGTACAAGTCAAGGTTACGCCTATGCACGGCGGCGAAGGTTATGTATGCCCGATTTCTCTCCCGGCCTATCAGGCAGCAGAAAAAGGATTTACCAAAGCATTCGGAAAGAAACCTCTGGCAGTTCGACGCGGAGGAAGCATTCCTATCATCAGCGACTTCGAGCAGATTTTAGGAATCAAGACGGTCCTGATGGGATTCGGTCTGGAAAGTGACGCCATTCACTCACCCAACGAAAATTTCTCACTCGACATCTTCCGCAAAGGTATAGAAGCTGTAGTAGAATTCCATAAAGAGTTCAGCAAGTAACAACAGCGATATTCATATCAATTCAAACTAAAAGCCCTGTCAAAACTCTATTTGAAATAAGTTCTGACAGGGCTTTGTTATAACCGGTTGCAAGCTACAATTTATTAACGCAAGCGCAAGACATCGCCAACTTTCGGTGCCGGAGAATCCGGATCCATGTTGTTCATCTTATACAAACGCTCCAGTCGCACGCCAAACTTCTGCGCGATGCTGTACATCGAATCACCGCTGCGTACCACATAAGCAATATGATCCTTAGTAGCACGACGACGTTTTTGCTCCAGATATACGATTTCTCCTCCACGGAAAACATAATCTTTAGGCAGTTCATTGTATTTACGCAGTTTACGCTGGCTGATATCGAACTCCTTTCCCAGTGACTTGAACGTATCTCCGCGACGGGCTACGACGTAAAGCAGCTCGTTGGCCAGATAAGGCTGGTGAGGATTCGGAAATTCTTCCGCCCATTCCAGTCCCCCCTTCTGGTCGTATTTATCCAGATCATACAATTCAATGATATTAATCAGGCGGTTGGCATATTGCGGGTCGGTGGCATAACCCGCCTTTTTCAGTCCCCTTGCCCAACCTTTATAATCGGTTATTTTCAGACGAAACAGAAAAGCATAACGAGCCCCAGAGCGTAAAAATTTAGAATGGTCACGATAAGATTCTTTCGGATGTTTGTAAGCACGGAAACACTCATTGCGTGCATCATCGTCGTGACGCACGGAACGTCCGTCCCACGAGCCTCCACACTTGATACCAAAGTGATTGTTCGATTTTCTTGCCAGCTCACTTTTTCCGGCACCCGACTCCAGCAACCCTTGTGCCAGCGTGATACTCGCCGGAATTCGATAATGTTTCATTTCGTCTACCGCAACACTCCGATACTTATGTATATAGTCTTCGTATGCCTTGTTGCGTTTCTGTGCCGACATGGGAACAATGATACACATCAGACACATAAATATCAACCAATGAGAAAGTTTCATTTTTCTTTTCATTTAAATTAAAGCAGGGCAAAGATAAACTATTTACATGAATAATACCACAGATGATAGGAAATCTCCCTTTTTTTCCCTACATTCGTATGAACTTTAATATTCACTTATATGAAAGAAATAAAGATTGAAATAAACATCCGTGCCTTACGCTACGAAGAACTGAATGAAAAAGACCGTAAGCTGATAGATGCAGCCAAGGAAGCTACAGCACGAAGCTACGCTCCTTACTCACGTTTCTCGGTAGGTGCAGCAGCCTTGCTGGCAAACGGGGTCATCGTAACCGGAACCAACCAGGAAAATGCAGCCTATCCGTCGGGAACATGTGCCGAACGTACCACGCTTTTCTATGCCAATTCTCAGTATCCCGACCAGCCGGTAGACACGCTTGCCATTGCCGCACGCAATGAATCCGATTTTCTGGAGTCGCCTATCCCGCCATGTGGTGCCTGCCGTCAGGTACTTCTGGAAACCGAACAGCGTTTCCGTCATCCCATGCGAATCTTGCTGTACAGTAAAAACGACATTTATGTGCTGGAAGGAACCAAGGATTTGCTTCCGCTTTCCTTTGGAAGTGAATACTTGAAAGGATAGTTTTTCGTTTGCAGACACACTACTTTTCCAAAGATTTTCCACCGGACAGGTTTCGGCACCGAGGAAAGCCCAAATAAAAACGGAGAAACAGAATCACCCGCGATTCCGTTTCTCCGTTTTCTATTTAGAGAATCACTTGTTTATTTATTTGTACCATACATACGAGCACGCATTTCCTTGATATGATCGGAAGTGATGTATTCATCATATTCCATCATCTTGTCGATGATACCGTTCGGAGTCAGCTCGATGATACGGTTTGCTACGGTTTCGATGAACTCATGGTCGTGTGACGAGAAGAGCACGTTACCCTTGTATGTCTTCAGGTTATTGTTGAATGCCTGAATAGATTCCAAATCCAAGTGGTTGGTCGGCGTATCCAGAATCAGGCAGTTGGCATTGCGAAGCTGCATGCGGGCAATCATACAACGCATTTTCTCACCTCCCGAAAGTACGTTCACCTTCTTCATGACTTCCTCACCCGAGAACAACATACGTCCCAGGAATCCTTTCATCTCTACTTCGTTACCCTGCCCATACTGGCTCAACCAGTCTACCAGATTCAGGTCACAATTAAAGAAATCTGTATTGTCGAGTGGCAAATAAGCCGTTGTAATCGTCACACCCCAGTTATAATGTCCTGCCTGTGCCTTGCGGTTACCGTTGATAATCTCGAACAAGGCAGTCATGGCACGCGGGTCGTGGCTCAGGAATACAATCTTATCACCTTTCTCCACGGTAAAGTTCACATCGTTGAACAAGACAGTTCCGTCTTCTGTTTCGGCACGCAGTCCTGAAACTTCCAGAATCTGGTTACCCGGCTCACGATCCATAGTGAAGATAATGCCCGGATATTTACGTGATGACGGTTTGATTTCATCTACATTCAGTTTCTCCAACATCTTCTTACGGCTGGTCGTCTGCTTCGATTTCGCCACATTGGCAGAGAAACGACGGATAAACTCTTCCAGTTCCTTACGCTTTTCTTCAGCCTTAGCCTTCTGGTTCTGCTGCTGACGGAGAGCCAGCTGACTTGATTCGTACCAGAAGCTGTAGTTACCAGCAAAGAGATTTACCTTACCAAAGTCGATGTCGACCGTATGGGTACAGACAGAGTCGAGGAAGTGACGGTCGTGGCTGACTACCAGCACGGTATGTTCGAAGTTGGAAAGATATTCTTCCAGCCAGGTTACCGTATCCATATCCAAGTCATTGGTAGGCTCATCCAGCAACAAGTTGTCAGGATTTCCAAACAACGCCTGCGCCAGCATCACACGCACCTTCTCCTTACCACTCAGGTCGCCCATCAGTGTATAGTGCTTGTCTTCCTTTATTCCCAGTCCGCTCAGCAGGATAGCCGCATCACTCTCGGCGTTCCAGCCTTCCAGCTCAGCAAATTTTTCTTCCAGTTCCGCCGCCTTGATGCCGTCTTCATCGGTAAAATCTTCTTTCGCATAAAGAGCCTCACGCTGTTTCATGATGTCCCACAGCACCGTATGTCCCATCAGCACCGTATCGAGCACCGTATGCGCATCGAACTTAAAGTGGTCCTGACTCAAGACCGAAAGACGTTCGCCCGGTCCCAGTGTCACGCTTCCTTTCGTGGGGTCAAGCTCTCCCGAAATCACTTTCAGGAAGGTGGACTTACCCGCACCGTTGGCACCGATAATACCGTATATATTACCATTCGTGAACTTCATGTTCACGTCATTATACAACACTCTTTTTCCAAATTGAACGGCTACGTTTGAAACTGTAATCATTTCTTTCTATACCTATTTAAAAATTAATCGGATGCAAAGATACAACATAAAAACGAGAAGACAGACAGATTATAAAAGGAATATGCAAATTACCTCAAAGAGATTATCCTGTTCATTCCTCACCTACAGTTCTCGTTATTGTTATCACATATGGCTCCAATCCATTTTTTATATTAATATCAAGCACTTCATCATCTAAAGTTACACTACACATATTCTGTGTTCCCGTATCAATAGAACGCTGTACAACTGTTATAATATGCTCCTCCGAATCACCAAAAACTGTAGGACATATTATCTTATACATGAACGGATAATATATATCTTCTGAAAGTCCGAAAGTATCATTTTCATAAAACCCGACAGTACTTGTTGCATAAATACCAAAAATATTATGGTTATACTCCCCTTTCGTTACCATAACAGCCATCTGTCTATTATCTTCTACCCCATTCATAAAGAATCTGACCTTCATATCCTCGGGAGCAACAGAATACACTGTACCATTTTTAATCGGTGTCAAGACAAAATCTCGAGTTAAATCTTGGCGCTTTTCATCTTCGAACGTCAAAAATAATGAATGACTAGACGCACTTCCTTCTCTGACGAACGGCTTCTGCGGTATATCTTCATCACAATTATCGCAAGCAGGAAGGATACACAACAAACTTAATAAGAAGAATAATAATTTTTTCATAAAATCAATTTTTATAAAATCAATATATACTTGCAATACAATATTCATAGGGGGCATATTGATCTAATTTATCAATATCAAAAATAGATTTATACCATCCATTTGCAGATGATATTGGATAGAAATCCGATACGATCGTTTCATCTCCCCAATTTATATGAACAAACTGTGAATACATCTTAGAGGTTGTTTTATCTACATGCATTACATAAGGATTGGTATCATAATTTTTATTCTGAACCTGATCAGTTCTATAAGCTATAATGCCTTCTTCTGTCCACTCTTCATAATATCCATCACAGACAAAAGCAGTTACTGTTGTATTTATTCGAGCCCCTATAGAATTTATCTCAACATAAACTGGATGATAATTTTTTATTTCATTCAATATTGTAGTAAAAAGAGAACTATCAAACCCATTTTGGGATTTCACAGAGAATCCATTTCTCCGCAATAAAGGAGCAATTCCATAAATATTATATACATAATCGCGACTACCTTTACTCACACGATGTTCAAACGCCATAGCCGTTATAGTAGAATCCAATAGTGCTAACATTTTAGGAACCTCTTCATTATCACTATCCGGGAGCAAATATGGTACATCAGTTTTTGTCCAATCGATCTTGACACCATCTATAGACAATGGATTTCTATAATTTAATAATTGTCCTATAGCAACAGCTGAAGAAGATAAAGAAGCTCCATTTTTTAGATTTGCATTATATGGCTTACCGCGCCCCCAATATGTTTCTAATATCGGATTTATTTTTTTTACACTTAATCCATTCAGACATTCCCCCCACACAAAAGACGGTGGAATATAGCCTGTATTTTTATAATTTCTTTCAAGCTCTGAATCTGTATGTTCTAAATAATCAATAGATTCAAACACATTATATTTACTTTGCATGACATAGCAATACTGCTGTCTATCAATACTCCAACTTGCTCCTTTATTTAATATGAAATCCTTAGCAATGGGAAACCAATAAGAATGATTCTTAACAGAGAACTCTGTATATACAGATTGTTCTTCTTTTTCATAAGGAGTCCACTTATTACGATACTCCCAATATAGAGAAGAATCACTCATTAGAATCCGTTTCTTTTGATCTATATCATCTGTTACAGCATCAAACCAATATTTAAGACCTCCTGTCATCTGTAAACAATCAATATAGCCATTATCAGAGAAAGCAATTACAGGATCATAAAGTTTTGTTGCGCTAACAATTACAAATCCATTTTTATAATTAACTACATAAGCAACCGGATTACCTGCTTCGTTTAAAACTGCTTGAATATTTTTCACCTGACTTATTTGCCGAGAACGAGTCTTTACATTTTTATTTAAGAAATTCTGAGCAATCTTTTCAGCATCTTCTTTTTTTAAATCAATAATATCCTTATCTATTAAAAGCGAAGTCAAATCTAACTTATAAAGTTGACATTCATCAACTTTCTGTACCATGTCATCTTTTTGGCAAGACAGTAAAACAATCATAAAAGACAATAAAAAAGAATATTACGCTTCATACATATAAACATTTAATCAGAGTTAAAATTTTACATTCAATCTTTATAGACTCTTCATTACTGAAAAGATGAACATTTCATACCGATCCTCCTTTCCACATGTATGAAACTCTACTCAATTTTCTTGAAAGATATTTTTTTTTTTTAAAATCAAAAAAAATCTCCTATTCTTTTACATTAATACATTAAGTTTCTAAAACCTGTTTGTTTTCTTTATGAAAGTGGGTCAAAGGAATTTGCAAGAATCAGTCAGAACCAATACTTTTGCAGCAAACTTTTGCAACGGCTGCCGATGAAACATCCGAAACACGAGCGGAAGTTCAAAAAGACATCGGCATGTTTTAGAGAAAATTCGTACAAAAGATTTTTGTTTTTGTACAAAACCTGAAATTTTTTGTACAAAAAACATCAGCAACTTCCCGACGAATCCAAGGACTTATGAGGAGGTTCTGAAACGACTAAAAGCAGAAAGAAATGAAAAAATCGACCTGGAGAAAACATCATAAATGGTTCGGACTGATTATGGCCGTCTTCCTCATTCTGTTTTGTGTATCGGGCATTATCCTGAACCACCGACAGTTCTTTTCCGATTGCCAGATCAGCCGGAAATGGCTGCCCGAAGTTTACCGATACCATAACTGGAACAATGGATTGCTGCGGGGAACACGCTCCTGCCCTCCCGGTGTGTGTCGGGAAGACAGTGCCGTGTTGCTGTATGGCAATGCCGGCGTTTTTCTGACGAACAGCCGGGCAACCACATTCGATGACTTCAACCGTGGATTTCCGCACGGAGTAGACTGGCGCAACATACGGGGTATGGCAATCACTCCCCAAGAAGATTTGTTCGCCGCCGGTCAGTTCGGACTCTACCGCTACAACCGGCAGTCGGGCTGGCAAGCGGTCAACCTACCTCTCCAAGAAGGTGAGCGCATCTCGGATATCACGACACACGGTGACAGCCTGATTGTCATCGGGCGCTCTCATCTGTATTATGCCACAACCCCATACCGGTACTTCCGGCAACTCACTCTACAGGCTCCCGAAGGATACGACGGGAAGGTATCGCTTTTCCGTACTGTCTGGCTATTGCACAGCGGCGAGCTGTTTGGCATTTTCGGCAAACTGCTTATGGATATCCTCGCAATCATTTTGATTATCCTCTCGGTGAGTGGTATCATTTACTGGATCTTACCTAAATATATCCGTCGGATGAAACAGGCGGGACGCTCAGCAAAGACAAGTGTTTCCTTGCTGAAGACATCCCTGTCGTGGCACGACAAAATAGGCAGAACGACTATCGTGCTGACACTCTTCATTGCACTGACCGGATGGAGCCTGCGCCCACCTGTACTTTTGGCCTTAGTATACGGAAAAGTGCCTGCTATTCCTTTCACACAACTCGACTCTTCCAACGCATGGAACGACAAGTTGCGGATGCTCCGCTACGACGAACAGCAAGGCGACTGGCTGCTTTCCACTTCAGAAGGATTCTATTCGCTGACATCACTTCAGGCTATTCCGGTGAAGCTTCGCAAAACCCCTCCCGTCAGCGTCATGGGACTAAACGTACTGCAACGCGACAAACAAGGCAACTGGCTTACAGGCTCTTTCAGCGGAATGTTTGTCTGGAATAGAAACTCGAACCATATTACCGATTACTTTACCGGGGAAACAGCTTCTGAAACAGCAGGACCGCCCTTCGGCAATCATGCTATTACAGGCTACAGCGACGATTTCAATGGGAAAGACTGCATAACCGAGTACGAAGAAGGCAGTAATTTTGCTCCCATGCCCGAAAATCTGGCAACAATGCCTATCTCGTTGTGGAATTTCGCTCAGGAAATTCATACAGGACGTATCTATACCGTATTGGGAAAGGGCACGCTGGTATTTATCTTTTTTGCCGGAATCGGCGTATTATGGAGTCTGATTTCAGGATATATCATCAGACGGAAAAAGTCATAAAAGGAAACGATATTTTTCAGAACGGCCTTTTATGGATTATGCAGACTGTCGGCTTCATAATCCATAAAAGGCTATAATTTTTCAGTAAATCCGCGAAATTTCATAGTCTACCCGCCGCGATTCACCTACAGCAGTACATCAGCATAAAATCACCATAGTACTGAAATACATCCGTATCACTACCATCTGGACTGTTTTTTTTATTGCAATAAATGCTGAAAGGAGATATCATATCAAAAAAAATCCGTTCTTCTGAATAACATTTTGTCGTATTTACGATACAAAATGAAAAAATAATCTATAATTTTGCCAGCAAATAATAAAAATAGTTTGAAATAAATCATTATCAGTTTCCAATTGAAATAAAAAGATGTTTAAAGAATGTCTGACTGTAGATACATATTTATAAAAGGTGCAAAGGCAAAAAACCTGAAAAATATCGACATCGATATTCTTCGCAGCAAGCGAGCGGTCATACCGGATTATCCGATTCAGCAAAATCTTCACTGGCTTGCGACCGCTTGTATTAAAGAAGACACCAACATTATGGAAAGAACTTTTCCCCGCAGGCTCTTCAGTCACTGAATCGTTACATCAGAAATAAGAAAAATATATAAAAAGAATTTTTTGCATCCATTACAAAGGCAGCAGACAATTCTTTCTTGTTTACAATTCTAAATAGTTATACTTAATTTAAAGACGAGAGATTTTATGAAAAAAAAATTGTTTTTAATCTGTACTTGTCTCTTTGCCTGCATCAGCATAGCGATGGCACAGGTATCGACGGTGACAGGAGTTGTCATCTCAGAAGAAGACAATCTCCCTATCGTGGGAGCTTCCGTTCTTATTAAAGGAACCAACACGGGAACAGTTACCGACATGGATGGAAAATTCACGTTGGGCAATGTACCGGCAAATGCTAAAAAAGTAGTTATCTCGTTCATCGGTATGAAAAGCCGAGAACTTGACATCAAGCCGGTATTAAGCGTAACACTGCAATCGGACACGGAGGTGCTGGATGAAGTTGTGGTAACCGGTTACGGAGTGACCAAGAAAAGCACATTCACAGGAGCCGCCAACGTGGCAAGTCCTACTACCCTCGAATCGCATACGGATGCCAATTTCATGAAAGCGCTGGAAGGAAGTATGCCGGGTGTACAGATGAACAACTCAACAAGCATGCCGGGTGCTCAGGCTAATGTCTACATCCGAGGTGAAAGTTCCGTGAACTCGGGTACACAGCCTCTTTATATCATCGACGGCATGCCGATGAATTCGGATACGGATGCAGAAACAGAGAGCTACAATCGTGCATTCAACCCGCTGGCCAACATCAATACAGCTGATATCGAAAGCATTACAGTATTGAAAGATGCCAACGCTACGGCCATCTACGGTTCGCGTGCAGCCAACGGCGTTATCGTCATCACGACCAAAAAGGGACAGGAAGGTGCCATGCACATCGACCTGGATATCAAGCAGGGATTCACAACCATTGCTCCAAACAACTTCTCTTTCTGCAATGCACAGCAGACCGCTGATTTGTTCGCTCAAGGACTGGTAAACAGCAACCCGGAGAAATATACCTACGAATCAGCAATGGCAAAAATCAAATCGGATTACAACTGGGACGGCATCCAGAACTACGACTGGATTGATGCCATCACACGTACCGGATATTATCAGGACTACAACCTCAGTTTCAACGGTGGGAACGGCAAGACACGCTACTACGCCAGCGTAGGTTACCTGAATCAGGAAGGCGTAGCCATCAACAGTGGTATGAAACGATACTCTGCCCGCCTCAATCTGGAAACATCATACAAATGGTTCAACTTCGGATTCAACACCTCGTTCGCGCTGGCCGACATGGATGCCTTCTCGCAGTCAACCGGAGGTTCTTACTCGAACCCGTTTGTTGGTGGTACATTGAAAGCCACTCCTCTTGATCCGTTCTACAACGAAGACGGCACTTATAATACCGGCATCATGTACAACCCGCTTGCCGTATACGACGAGGATGAAGGAGATATCTATAATACCAAAACAACCACCATCAACTTGAACCCGTACTTTGCCATCAACTTTGGAAAAGGTATTGTGCTGAAGACTTCATTAGGCCTCAACTCGTACGGCACACGCCAGTACGATTTCTGGAGCTGGTACAATAATCAGGGAGCCAGCGACAACGGACGTGGTACACAGTATAATTCGAATACCACCACCATCACATGGACCAATACATTGAACTGGATGCATACTTTCAATGAAAAGCATAATTTGAACATTATGCTCGGACAGGAAGCACAGTGGAAGAATTACTGGAATGAAAAATATGCTGGAATTAATTTTCCGCTGAGAGGGTATCGGGAACTGAATATGGCCGGTTCTTCTTACGGCAATCCGTCGTATGTTACCCGACAGGCACGTCTGGCTTCTTTCTTTCTGAATGCAAGCTACGACTATCAGGGCAAATATTACGGACAGGTAAGCTTCCGTCGTGACGGTTCGTCTGTATTCGGACAAAACAACCGCTGGGGTAACTTCTGGTCTTTAGGCGGCAAATGGCGTATTTCTGAAGAGGAATTTCTGAAAGACAATGAAGTTTTGACCAACCTGTCACTGCGTGCAAGCTACGGAACGGTAGGTAATCAGGATATTGACTGGTATGCAGCGCGTGGTTTCTATAGCGCCGGATACAACTATGACAGCACGCCGGGTATCGTTCCTGAATCACTGAATCTTCCTGACCTGGGATGGGAAACCAGCAAGAAGCTGAATATCGGACTGGATATTACACTTGTCAGAAAATGGAACCTGACTGTAGATTTCTACAACGAGGCTACTTCCAACATGCTGTTTGAGCTGCCTGTTTCTCAGGTTACCGGCTTGAGCGAAGTATATCAGAACATCGGTTCGATGAGAAACCGAGGTGTAGAAATTGGTCTGAACGGCACCATCCTGCAAACCAAAGGTTGGACATGGACTGCATACGCCAATGTTACTCTTAACCAAAACAGAATCACTGAGCTTTCTGGTGGAAAACCAATCGAAGATACTTATACCATCAAACAGGAAGGTTACCCGTTAAGACAGTTCTATATGGTAGAGTATGCAGGTGTAGACCCGGATACGGGTGCACCATTATGGTATAAAAATGCTACAGGCGACGAAACCACAACCAACTGGAACGAATGTGCCAAACGTTACCTTGGTTCGGCCGATCCTAAAGCCTATGGTGGTTTCGGCACACGCGTACAATGGAAGAACTTCGACTTCTCGGCCGACTTCAATTACCGTCTGGGTGGTAAAGTCTATGCCGCCTCAAACCGTTCCTATCTATCAGCCGGCAGTAAAGGAAACATTACTCCAACAACTTATCTGTATGAGAATGCATGGACTGAAAACAACCGTTACACCGATGTTCCAAAGTATATATACGGAAACACTTCAGGAGAAAATAATCATTCTTCACGTTTCCTGTATAGCGGAAACTTCTTGCGCGTAAAGAATCTGCAACTGGGATATACACTACCTAAAGGACTTTTGAAAAAAGCGCTGATAGACAACATGCGCATCTATGTATCTGTTGACAACATCTATACATTCAAGGCAAAGGATTTCGTAGGTTACGATCCTGAAACATATACAAGCGGACTGATTGCATACCAGTATCCATCTACAAGAACATTCCTTGCCGGAATCACCCTCGGATTTTAAATAAATATGTTTAACGAATCAAACAAAAACGAAATATGAAGAAGTTTATCACTCGCCTGCTTATCTGTTCAGCCCTGGCCGGGAGCTTTGCTTCCTGCAGCAATTTCTTCGATACAGAGTACAACGAAGGAATAGATGTCGACAGCGGACTGACAAGTGTAGACAACCTGAAATATGCACTGAACGGAACTTATTATCAATTGTTCACGTCCTATTTTGCCGGAAACTATTCGCTTACCATCGGCGATATGGCCGGTGACATGGCTTACCTGAACGGCTCTGCCAGCCACTGGATAACCATCAACCACTATAACGTAACCCCTGATGATACATACCTGAGCAGTATTTGGGAATATGGTTATAAAATAATAGATAATGCTTCACGTATCATCAAGGCGGGAAAGGAACTGGAAGCAACCGTTGCTGACGCCGACAAAGCCGCATTGAAACAATATATGGCCGAAGCCTACGGACTGAGAGGATATGCCATGCTGTACATGACCAATATTTTCGGCAAGCAGATAAAGGTAAACGGAACGACTGACAATAGTGATGCCATCGGTGTGGTGATTGTCGATGAACCGGTAAAAGCTTTCGAAGAAGTGAACCGTTCGACTGTCGGACAATGCTACCAGGCTATACTGGACGACTTTAACAATGCCCTGACTTGTTACACTGAAAGTGGAACCGAAGGAAGAGGAGCCAACCAGTATCTTTCTATGGCAGCTGTCGAAGGCCTGATGGCACGTACCTATTTATATATGGAAGACTTCAGCAATGCCGAAAAATATGCATCGAATGCACTCCTGCATTCAGGTAAAAAGGTAGAAGCCTATACTGTAGATGACTACAAAGAGCTGTATGCCGGTGGCGACAGCAATTCGGAATGTATCTTCCGTCTGGCTATCGATGTAAACAACAGCTGGTCTGCCAACTCTTGTGGAAACGTATGGACTACCTACGGAGGTCTGCCAAGCCAGCGCATGCGTAACCTGATAGCAGACACTGACTGTAGAGGTTCACTTTATCTTCCTACCATCAAGAAAGGCTCGTATACCCAGCTACAATACGGTGGTAAATTCTGGTACGGAGGAGGAAATACAGCATATGCTACTAACTATATCGTCAATGCACCCGAAATGGAACTGATTATCGCCGAATCGAAACTGCGTGCCGCACAGCCCGACCTGAACGGTGCCAAGGAAGCACTGCTGACTGTTGCCAAGAGAAACTCACAGATTACCAGTACCGATGATTTGGGCAATACAAAAGACGAAGTATTTGCATTCCTGAAAGACGAACGTGCCCGCGAATTGTTCCAGGAAGGTTTCCGCTTCTACGACTTACGCCGCTGGGGTGAAAAGGCTGATGTATATGCAAACGTCGAAGATCAGGTTTCGTACAAATATACCAACTTCGATATTGCACAGTTCTGCTATCCTGTACCAAATGCTGAAATCAATGCCGGATTTGGTATCACACAGACACCGGACTGGAACCAATACTTGCCCCAATAACGTTTGTTCGTGACAAAGCTTTATCTATAACAAGATCTATAGACTAAAAAATATTGTTCAAATTAGCCAACTAATTCATATACAAAGCATCATGAATTAGTTGGCTTTTTATCTATTAAACATCTGAAAGGAAAGAAACTTTCAGCCAAGATATGGCTAAGGCACAAAATATTTATAATAAAAAAATGGCATATGAGATGATTATAGTTTGTCATCTTCATACGCCATTCTTATTTTAAAGGATATTTATTGAGAATATCCCTATCATACTATCTGCATTCCGTCGGGCATCTGCCTTGGAATAAACTTTTACAGAGGCTTATATTCTACAAACGCTTCCATTGCTTCGTAGCATGCCAGACCCAGACTGTCGTACAACGATGCTGTACCACGGTTACGGTCTTCACTACGCTGCCAGAACAAACGTTCGTCGTTGCCTAAGAAAGGTGCACTTTCCATCTGTGACTGATGCTTCAAGATAGAGTTACGTTTAGCACGCAATTCTTCCGGACTCAACGGCACAGCCATCTCAATGTTCTCGATTTCCCATTCAGCCCATGCACCACGATACATCCAGATGCGACAATCTTTCAGCCATTCAGCACCAGCGTTCTTTTCTTCATCGATAGCAGCCAGTACGGCATCAGTACAAACACGGTGGGTTCCGTGTGGGTCTGCCAAATCGCCGGCTACATAAATCTGGTGAGGTTTCACCTCACGCAGCAAATCCAACACAATATTTATATCGGCTTCGCTGATAGGATTTTTTTCGATACGTCCGGTTTCATAGAACGGAAGGTCGAGGAAGTGAACGCGCTCCAGCGGAATCTGGTTGTATGTACAAGCTGTACGAGCCTCACCACGACGAATCAATCCCTTGATGGTAAGAATATCGCGGGTATCCATATCGCCCTCTTTCTTATTCATCAAGAACTTTTTGATTTCGGCATACATTCCCTTGATTGTTTCGTTCTTGTTGTCATCGAACAACTGGTTGAAACCGTTGATGAAGTGCATGAAACGTACAACTTCTTCATCGCCTACGGCAATATTTCCTGAAGTTTCGTAAGCTACGTGAACTTCGTGTCCCTGCTGAACCAGACGACGGATGGTTCCTCCCATAGAGATCACATCATCATCCGGATGCGGAGAGAAGACAACGACACGCTTCGGGAACGGTTTTGCACGCTCCGGACGATAAGTATCGTCAGCATTCGGTTTACCACCTGGCCAACCGGTAATAGTGTGTTGCAGGTCGTTGAATATTTTAATGTTCACATTGTATGCAGAACCATACAAAGCCAGCAGTTCACTCAAACCGTTTTCATTGTAATCCTTGTTGGTCAGCTTCAAGATAGGTTTCTTGGTAAGCAGGCACAACCAGACAATAGCACTACGAATCAGTTTGTCGTTCCATTCGCAGCTTGTTACCAGCCACGGACGCTGAATACGAGTAAGATGGGCAGCAGTAGGCAAATCGATGCATACCGTTGCGTTCTGATGCATCTGCAAATAAGAAGCAGGCAGTGCATCGGAAATCTTGTCCTCTACAGCCTTCTTGATGATGTCTGCCTTTTCTTCACCCCATGCCAGCAGGAATACCTTACGTGCTTCCATGATTGAACCCACGCCCATTGTAATAGAACATGGAGGCAAATTATCTATACCCAAGTTATGAGCAGCCTCAGAACGTGAGGTTGCATCAATTAAAATCAATCTTGTCTGAGAAGTAGCAGTAGAGCCCGGTTCATTCATTCCAATGTTACCTTCACGGCCAATACCCATAATGGCAATATCGATGCCGCCGTATGTCTTGATACGCTGCTCGTACAAGTGACAATGTTCTATCACTCCGTCTTGCGGAATAGTTCCGTTTAATGTAAATACATTCTGCGAGTCTATATCCACTTGTTTCAAGAACAGTTCGTTCAACTGGTTAAAACTGCTGTGGTTCGGTTCCGTCAGCGGATAATATTCATACAAGTTGAATACCACGACATTGCGGAAACTGATACCATCTTCCTTATGTCTGCGAACCAACTCAGCAAACAATGGACGAAGTGAGGCACCTGTACCGGCAGCAATCGTACAGAACTTACCGTCACGCTGACGTTCCTGTATTTTGCGGATGATTTCATCTGCAATACACGCAACGCCCTCTTCTACCGTTTCATAGATATTGGTAGGAATCTTTTCGAAACGTGTCAGTACGGAACGCTCTATCGTATTCTCAGGTTTATAATATTTGGTAGATACTCTATTCAGAGATATCTGTGAACTAAGATTAGTTCTCATAAAAAATTCTCCTTTATTATAATTTTTGCTTATAGATTATTGCGCTCGATATCCTTGAAGTATTTGTAAGTACCCACTTTCAATTCATCGGTAGCAGCTTCATCGCAAACAATGATACCATGACGATGCAACTGCAAAGCACTGATAGTCCACATTTGTGTAATGCCGCCTTCTACAGCATGCTGCAATGCACGAGCTTTATTATGGCCGTTGCACAGAATAAGAACTTCCTTGGCATCCATAACAGTACCAACTCCTACAGTCAAAGCTGTCTTAGGTACTTTGTTCACATCGTTCTCGAAGAAACGAGAATTGGCAATAATCGTATCAGTTGTCAATGTCTTTACACGAGTACGTGAAGCCAGTGACGAACCCGGTTCGTTGAAAGCAATATGTCCGTCAGGACCGATACCTCCCAAGAAGAGGTCGATTCCACCAAACGACTCAATCTGCTTTTCATAATTAGCACATTCAGCTTCCAAATCTTTTGCATTTCCGTTCAGAATATGGATATTTTCTTTACGGATATCAATATGATTAAAGAAATTATTATACATGAATGAATGATAACTTTCAGGATGTGATTCCGGCAGTCCAACGTATTCATCCATATTAAATGTTACAACATGCTCAAATGATACTACACCTTTTTTATTTAGTTCAATCAGAGCTTTATACATACCCAGAGGAGAAGAACCAGTAGGCAAGCCCAAAACAAACGGTTTTTCAGCACTAGGATTTGCTTCGTTAATTCTCTTTGCTACATAATTTGCAGCCCACTGAGAAAGAGCCTGGTAGTCAGATTCAATAATTACTCTCATAGTTTTTCCAGATTTAATTAATATATTTGTAACAAGAATTTATATTCTCATTGTTTCCGCTACAAAGATATTTGTAATTATAGATAAAAACAACTATAATAATAAGTAATTACATCCGATTTTTAAAAAGTTTAATTAACTAATAGTATATTTTTAAACCAAATCCGTATGAAAGAACGATTATTAGAGGAATTGCAAAAGGGTTCAAAAGGAGCGGTAATGAAGAAACATATTATTACCTACCTTATCTATAATGAGAACTCTACTATTACCGATCTTGCAAAAGATATGGACTTAAGTATACCCACTGTCACAAAAGTAGTCGATGAAATGTATGAACAAGGCTATATAGATGAATATGGGAAACTGGAAACCAGTGGTGGACGCCACCCTATTTTATATGGACTGAATACAGATTCTGCTTATTTCGTAGGAGTAGATGTAACATGGAGTTGCGTTAATATCGGAATTATCAACTTTAAAGGTGATATCTTGAAGCTACAGATGGGAATTCCTTTCGAAAGAAGAGATACACTTGAATGTATCGATGAGCTATGCAATCATATTCAAAACTTTATAAACGGCCTTTCATTGAACCAAGAAAAGATACTTCATATTAATGTTACCCTATGCGGACGAGTAAATCCGGAATTAGGTTACTGCCACAGTTTCTTCAACTTTGGCGAACGCCCACTGGCAGAAATACTGACCGAGCGTCTGAAAATAGACACCTCTATTGACAATGACAGTCGGGCCATGCTCTATGGAGAGTGCATCAAAGGAGTAGTAAGAGGAGCTAAAAATGTGCTTTTCATGAATATCGGCTGGGGACTGGGCATGGGAATCATGATAGATGGAAAACTTTACAAAGGGAAATCGGGGTTCTCTGGCGAAGTAGGCCATACATATGGTTACGACAACCAGATAATCTGCCACTGTGGAAAGAAAGGATGCGTAGAAACTGAAGTTTCCTGTTCCGCTTTATACCGAAAATTTATAGAGCACTTACAAGCCGGAGAAACATCCATAATTCTTGCCGAAAAGAAAATAGAAGATATAACGCTTGACGATGTGTTCAATGCTATCAGCCGTGAAGACTTACTTGCTATTGAGCTTGTTGAACAAATTGGGCAACAGCTGGGATTTCACATTGGAAGTCTAATTA
>NZ_JBBKBJ010000019.1:0-60703 GCF_037890145.1 Phocaeicola sp. HCN-6420 | reverse complement strand
CGATTCTTTACATCTTTGTTGGCTGACTAATATATAATATTTGAAAAAGTATGAGATTTATCAATAAAAAAGAGGTTTGTTGTTGGGCAGTGAGTTTACTGTTTATGGTTGGATGTCAAACATCACAGAAGAAGAATATGGTTGCTTCTGAAATTGTTTCTGGAGAAATTTGGAATGATACTGACGGCAATCCGATAAATGCCCATGGAGGAGGAATACTTTATCATGAGGGGACTTATTATTGGTATGGTGAATATAAGATTGGTAAGACTGTATTGCCTGAATGGGCTACATGGGAATGTTTCCGTACCGATGTGTCTGGGGTAAGCTGTTACTCTTCGAGAGATTTATCTACATGGAAGTTTGAAGGCTTAGTACTTCCAGCCGTAAAGAATGATACATTACACGACTTACATCCATCTCAAGTATTAGAACGTCCTAAAGTCGTCTATAATACGACTACAAAAAAGTTTGTTATGTGGATGCATATTGATAGCCCCGACTATTTGAAAGCTGCTGCAGGAGTCGCTGTAAGTGATTCTCCAGTAGGTCCTTTTACATATTTAGGAAGTTTCCGTCCTAATAATGCAATGAGTCGTGACCAGACGGTTTTTGTAGATGACAATGGAAAAGCATATCATTTTTATTCGTCAGAGGATAATAAGACAATGTATATAAGTGAATTGACCAGCGATTACTTGAAACCTAACGGACACTTTACACGTAATTTTATTGGCATGAGTCGTGAGGCACCTGCTGTATTTAAATATAACGGAAAGTATTATTTGCTTTCTTCAGGTTGTACTGGATGGGATCCTAATCAGGCAGAATTGGCAGTTGCCGATTCTATAATGGGGCCATGGACAATTATAGGCAATCCATGTGTAGGAAAGGATGCTGATAAAACCTTTTATGCACAGAGTACTTTCGTCTTACCTGTACATGGTATGAATAATGCTTATATAGCTATGTTCGACCGTTGGAAGAAGACAAACCTTCAGGATTCACGTTATATATGGCTTCCTCTTTCCATTGCTAATGATGGAAGTATAACAATTCCATGGAGAGAACGATGGAAGCTTGACGAAGTTTTCAAATAGTGTATATATAAAAATATGTTTCCGTATTATTGGATATTGTTGATTGAAAACATATTCATTAATGCGGAAACGTTCTTATATAATAAATGTATCTCTATTTCAAAAAAAATGTTCAGAAGCCAATGGACGAAAGCTGTTTTTTTATTTTCTTTGCGTCTGCATAATTTAAAAAGAAAAAACTTATTATGACGTTAGCGAGTATTGTTTGGGATGTAGATCCTGTCTTGGTGCATTTAGGTTCTCTTGAAATCCGTTGGTATGGATTAATGTGGGGACTTGGGTTCATTTTGGCTTATGAGATAGTATCACGTTTGTTTAAAAAGGAAGGCTATCCTGATTATTGGGCAGACAAACTGTTTGTATATTGTATTATAAGTAGTGTGATTGGTGCTCGATTGGGCCATTGCCTATTTTATGAATGGGATTTTTATGGAGCACATCCTATAGAGATATTGAAGATATGGAAAGGAGGACTTGCCAGTCATGGAGGTGTTTTTGCTCTGATTCTGGCTTTAATTTGGTATTCAAAAAAGGTAACGAAAAAAAGTGTTTGGTGGCTCTTCGACCGTATGATTCCGGCTGTAGCGGTTGTTTGTATTTGTATCCGCTTCGGAAACTTAATGAATTCTGAAATCTTTGGCTTCCCGACTTCTCTTCCATGGGGATTTGAATTTATACGTTCTCGTGAGTGGCAAGAGTTGTACAATCAGAATGGAGTAGCCCAGCCGTGTCATCCTACTCAGATTTATGAAATGCTTTATTGCCTGGTGGCGTTGATAACTTCATGGCTGATGTATTATAAGTTCCATTTGCAAAGACAGATAGGCTTAATAACGGGAGTTTCTTTACTTATATTCTTTGGAGCCCGTTTTGGCTTGGAATTTATGAAAAATCCGCAGGTAGCGGAAGAGGTTAATATGACTTTGAACATCGGACAGTTGTTAAGTTTGCCTCTCATATTGTTAGGTATATATCTGATTGCTACAAGTAAAAAACGTAAGGAGGCTTTCTGAAAATAGAATCAGACTGACTGTTAGTTTTGTTTGTAAGAATGTTTCATCCTCGCCTAAAAATGTAACATGCAACATTTTTAGGCGAGAATGAAACATTTTTTATATACTTTAAAAATCTCGGCCAGTACATTTGCACTACCGTCTTGAACGGTTCTATGGAATACGTAAATGTTAAACTTAATCTATGTGTAAATGGAAAGCATAAAAAGAACATTCCTTTTAACACTCCTTATTTTAATGGTGTGTTCGGTGGTGCAAGCACAAAGTTTGCAAATGTCGGGAACTATAGTTTCCAAGTCTGATGGACAGCCCGTAATCGGGGCGACAATTCTTGAACAAGGTACGACCAATGGTACGATTACAGATTTTGATGGAAAGTTTTCTTTAGCAGTTAAGCCGGGGGCGGAAATTTCTATTTCGTATATAGGATTCAAGACTCAGGTCGTAAAAGCTCAAAGTGTCTTAAACATTGTTTTGGAAGAAGACACAGAGGTGTTGGATGAAGTTGTTGTAACAGGTTATACCACTCAACGCAAGGCTGATTTGACAGGAGCCGTTTCTGTTGTCAGTGTGGATGAACTTTCCAAGCAGAATGAAAACAATCCGATGAAGGCTTTACAAGGTCGTGTGCCAGGTATGAATGTTACAGCGGATGGTAATCCAAGTGGCTCAACAACCATTCGTATACGTGGTGTCGGTACCTTGAATAACAATGACCCTCTTTATATTATTGATGGTGTGCCGACAAAGGCAGGTATGCATGAATTGAATGGTAATGATATCGAATCTATTCAGGTCTTGAAGGATGCAGCTTCCGCTTCTATTTATGGTTCTCGTGCTGCTAATGGCGTTATTATCATTACAACCAAAAAAGGAAAAGATGGTCAGTTGAAAATTGACTTTGATGCATCTGTTTCGGCTTCTATGTACAATAATAAAATGGAAGTCTTGAATGCGCAGGAATATGGCCAGGCTATGTGGCAGGCTTATGTAAATGGTGGTCAGGATCCGAATACCAACCCGCTGGGATATAAATACAACTGGGGATACGATAGCAATGGTTATCCTCAATTGAATGGTATTACTATGTCTCGCTTCCTTGATTCTAATAATACTGTACCATCTGCTGATACAGACTGGTTTGATGAAACAACCCGTACCGGTGTTATTCAGCAATACAATGTATCAGTAAGTAATGGTTCTGAAAAAGGTTCTTCTTTCTTCTCTTTAGGATATTACAAAAACTTAGGTATTATTAAAGATACCGATTTCGAGCGTTTCTCTGCTCGTATGAACTCTGATTATAATCTGATTGGCAAGGTGTTGACGGTTGGAGAACATTTTACCTTGAACCGTACTTCAGAAGTTCAGGCTCCGGGCGGTTTCTTGGAAAATGTGTTACAGTTTAATCCGTCTTTGCCTGTATACGACATCAATGGGGAATATGCTGGTCCTGTAGGTGGCTATCCTGACCGTGAAAACCCGGTAGCTCGTCTGGATAGAAATTCAGATAACCGTTATACTTATTGGCGTTTGTTCGGTGATGCATATATCAACTTGAATCCGTTCAAAGGCTTTAATATCCGTTCGACTTTTGGTTTGGATTATGCTCAAAAGGAACAGCGTATCTTTACATATCCTATCACCGAAGGTAACGTTGCAAACGACAAGAATGCCGTAGAAGCTAAACAAGAACACTGGACCAAATGGATGTGGAATGCCGTAGCTACTTATAATTTGGAAGTTGGCAAACATCGTGGTGATGTGATGGTTGGTATGGAGTTGAACCGTGAAGATGATAGCTGGTTTTCTGGATATAAAGAAGATTTCAGTATTTTGAATCCGGATTATATGTGGCCGGATGCCGGTACAGGAACGGCTCAGGCTTATGGCTCGGGTGAAGGATATTCTCTGGTTTCCTTCTTTGGTAAATTGAACTATACTTACGATGATAAGTATCTGCTTTCTTTGACGGTTCGTCGTGATGGCTCTTCTCGTTTCGGTAAGAATAATCGTTATGCTACTTTCCCCTCTGTTTCTTTGGGATGGCGTATCAGCAACGAAAAGTTCATGAAAGAACTCACTTGGCTGAATGATTTGAAAATTCGTGCTTCATGGGGGCAGACAGGTAACCAGGAAATCTCAAATATCGCCCGTTACACCATTTACGTTCCGAATTATGGTGTAAGTGAATCGGGAGGACAGAGCTACGGTACTTCTTATGATATTGCTGGTACAAATGGAGGAAGTATCCTGCAATCTGGATTTAAGCGTAATCAGATTGGAAACGATGATATCAAATGGGAAACAACTACTCAGACCAACTTAGGTTTCGATTTCTCTATATTCGACCAGACATTGTATGGATCATTCGACTGGTTCTATAAAAAGACAACCGATATTCTTGTTCAGATGGCCGGTATCGCAGCCATGGGTGAAGGTAGTACTCAATGGATTAATGCCGGTGAAATGGAAAATAAAGGTTTCGAGTTGAATATTGGTTATCGTAATACAACAGCCTTTGGATTGAAATACGATTTGAATGGTAATATTTCTGCTTACCGTAATAAGATTACAGCTCTTCCTGCAACAGTGGCTGCAAATGGTACATTTGGTGGTAATGGAGTAGAAAGTGTTGTTGGTCATCCGAATGGTGCACAGGTTGGTTATGTTGCTGATGGTATCTTTAAGTCACAAGCTGATATCGATAATCATGCTACTCAGGAAGGCGCTGGATTGGGACGTATCCGCTGGCGTGATATTGATGGTAACGGTGTTATCAATGAAAAAGACCAGCAGTGGATTTATGATCCGACACCTGCATTCAGTTATGGATTGAATATCTATCTGGAATATAAGAATTTTGACTTGACTTTGTTCTGGCAAGGCGTTCAGGGAGTTGATATCATCAGTGATTTGAAAAAGGAAACAGACTTGTGGAGTGGTTTGAATATTGGTTTCTTGAACAAAGGTAAACGCGTTCTTGATGCATGGACTCCGACTAATCCGGATTCAGATATCCCAGCATTGTCACGTGATGATATAAATAATGAAAAACGTGTGTCTACTTATTTTGTAGAAAATGGTTCATACCTGAAACTGCGTAATCTTCAGATTGGTTACAATGTTCCGGAGAATTTTGCAAAGAAAATGAAGATGGAACGCCTGCGTCTTTATTTAAGTGCACAGAACTTACTTACAATTAAGAGTAAAAATTTTACGGGCGTCGATCCGGAAAACCCGAATTTTGGTTATCCGATTCCTTTGAACTTGACTTTTGGTGTTAATGTCAGCTTTTAAAACAAGTAACTATTAAAATGGAAATTATGAGAAAATTATTATATGCAACAGTTTTAGGACTTACCTTAACTTGTTCTGGATGTTCCGATTTTTTGGAGGACCAGGTACCACAAGGAACCATTGATAATGAACAGTTACAGAATCCTGAATATGTAGATAACCTGGTCGTTTCGGCTTATGCGGTATGGATTTCTGCAGAAGATATCAACTCTTCTTTCTCTATGTGGAACTATGATGTTCGCTCGGACGACGCTTATAAAGGTGGAAATGGTACGGAGGATGGAGATGTATTTCATACATTGGATATCTCTCAAGGTATCATGACTACAGCATGGAATATCAGTGATATGTGGCAGCGTTTGTATAACTGCATTTCTCGTGCCAATACAGCTTTGCAGTTATTGGATCAGATGGATGAAAGTACTTATCCATTGAAAAACCAGCGTATTGCTGAAATGAAATTCTTGCGTGGACATGGACATTTCTTGCTGAAGCAGTTGTATAAGCATATCGTTTTGGCAAACGATGAAAGTCTTTCTCCTGAGGAATACAATAATCTGTCGAATACAACTTATACAAATGATGAGAGTTGGCAGCAGATAGCAAATGATTTCCAGTTTGCTTATGATTATCTGCCGGATACACAAGCCGATAAAGGTCGTCCTACCAAAGCTGCTGCAGCTGCTTATCTGGCTAAGACCTATTTGTACAAGGCCTATCGTCAGGACAATCCTGAAAACAATGAGGTGACAAGCATTAATGCTGAAGATTTGGCAAAGGTCGTTCAGTATACAGAAAAATCAATCATGTCGGCCGGAGGTTACGGCTTGGAACCGGATTTTCATAATAACTTCCGCCCGGAACCTCAGTATGAAAACGGATGCGAATCTTTGTGGGCTATGCAGTATTCCATGAATGATGGTACGAACAATGGTAACTGTAACTGGTCGTATGGTTTGATTGTTCCGAATATTCCGGGTGTAACAGATGGCGGTTGTGATTTCTATAAACCGAGCCAGAATCTGGTAAATGCATTTAGAACAGATAAAGACGGACATCCGTTGTTCGATACCTTTAATAATAGTGACTACAATGTAACTGCTGATAATGCAGACCCTCGTCTGTTCCTGACTGTAGGTATGCCGGGGTTCCCGTACGAGTTCAATAAGAAGTACATGATGGATAAGTCTTCTACCTGGAGCCGTAGTAATGGTCTGTATGGTTATTACGTTACATTGAAACAGAATGTAGATCCGGATAGTGGATATTTGATAAAAGGTGGATGGTGGGGAAGCCCTATGAACCATATCGTTCTTCGTTATGCTGATGTGTTGTTGATGCGTGCAGAGGCATTGATCCAGTTGAATGACGGACGTATTGGTGAAGCTGTTGACTTGATTAATGAATTACGTAACCGTGCAAGCCAGAGCACAACCATGATTGCAGATTATCCTTCTACTTATGGAGTTACTTTCTACGTAAAACCTTATACAGGAACTTATACAAAGGATGAAGCTTTGAAGATGTTGAAATTTGAACGTCGTGTAGAACTGGCTATGGAATGTGATCGTTTCTTCGATTTGGTACGTTGGGGAGAAGCCGATCAGGTCCTGAATAAGTTTTATGCAGAAGAGGCAAACGACTGTACTATTTACTCGAATGCTTCGTTCACTAAAAATAAAAATGAATACCTGCCTATACCATTCGCTCAGATAAGTGCTAGTAACGGTCACTATACACAGAACTGTGGAGGTTGGTAATTAAATTGTAAATCTTAATAAATGAATATTATGAATGCAATAAAACATATTAATAAAGTTTTTTTTATCCTTCTCTCCTTGATTTTTATTGTGGGATGTGATGATGATAACACTTCAGACCTTCAATTGAGTGGAGATACTTGGTTGAAAACCTTGAAACTGGACGAATATCAGGGGATCATTGATAATTCGACTAAATCGGTCGTGGTGGGAGTACCTGTTGATTATAATACAGATGCGATGAAAGTTACAGCAATTGAAGTTTCCGATGGTGCGGAAGCTTCAATGAAAGTGGGAGATGTTGTCAATTTCTCTTTTCCTCAAACAATAAAGGTTACAAATGGTGATGCCTTTTTAGATTATACCGTTACTGTAAAGCATGATGAGGCCAAAATTACATCGTTCAAGTTGAATAATGAGTATACAGGTATTATCGATGAAGAAAATCATTCTATCGTGGTACGAATACCGACAAGTGCTGATATAACCAGTCTGATTCCTACGATTGAAACAACGGAGGGAGCTACTGTATCTCCGGCATCAGGACAGGCTGTCGACTTTACTGATCCGGTAGAATTTACGGTTACTTATCAAAGTGCAACTACTGTTTATGTTGTAAGTGTGGTTCAGTCTGACTCTCCAAGTGCTGTATATGTAGGTTTGGCTTCTTCAATAGACGAACTGAATCCGGAGGAAAAGGAAGCTGCAAACTGGATGTTGAAGAATATTCCGAATGCTCAGTATTTGTCGTTCGATGATATCCGTGCGGATAGAGTTAAATTGGATGAGTGTAAGGTAATATGGTGGCATCTGCATATCGATGGTGGCATTGATTCTATGACTAAGTTTGAAGCTGCTGCTCCGAGTGCAGTACAGGCCGTTTCGAAGATTAAAGAGTTTTATGAAAACGGAGGTAGTTTGTTGCTGACTCGTTTTGCTACATTCTATGCAGCCCAATTAGGTATTACAAAAGATGACAATGCTCCTAATAACTGCTGGGGCCAGTCAGAAGAAACTGCGGAAATAACTACGGGACCATGGAGCTTCTTTGTTACCAACCATGCAGATCATCCACTTTATGAAGGCGTTGTTTCAACAATCGATGGTAAGGATGGTGTTTATATGTGTGATACCGGTTACAGAATTACCAATAGTACCGCTCAGTGGCATATCGGTTCCGATTGGGGAGGATATGATACTCTGAATGCTTGGGAAGCAAATCATGGCGCTATTAGTTTAGGATATGGAGGCGATGGTTCTGTGGTTGCATGGGAATATCCTTCAAACGGAACAACCGGTGGAGTACTTTGCATTGGTTCTGGATGTTATGACTGGTATGCTTATGGAGTAGATACTTCTGCCGACCAGTATCATGGAAATGTCGCAAAAGTTACTCAGAATGCTATTAATTATTTAATAAGCGAGTCAAAATAAATATTTAATAATAGTTGTCCGATAAAGGACATTTATCGGACAACGTTAACTTAACAATGTAATTTATGAAAACAATGATATATTCTTTAGCTTTAGCAGCCCTTATGTCATTAGGTAGTTGTAATGACGATGATCCTATATTGACACAAAAGGATTGGGATGGTACAGCGACGTATTTCGCTTCGACAGACGAACAGTTCTCTACTTATTATAAACCGTATGTGGGTTATGTAGGCGATCCGATGCCGTTTTATGATCCGGTAGAACAGGACTTTAAGATTTTATATTTGCAGGAATTTCGTCCTAATCAGGAGGCAACCTATCATCCTATTTGGGGGGTAAGTACAAAGAATGTGGGTTCGTATCAGTCATTAGGTGAGGTGATTCCTACCGGAAGTGCTTCGGAAGCTGATGCTGCGATAGGTACAGGAAGTACGATTTATAATGAGTCTGAAAAATTATATTATACATTCTATACAGGACATACTTCAAGTCTGGAAGTTGTAATGATGGCAACTTCATCCGATTTTAAGAGCTGGACCAAAAGCAAGACTTTCTATTTGCAGGGCAATGACTATGGATATAGTGCAAAAGATTTCCGTGATCCGTTTGTCTTTAAAGGAGACGATGGTGTATATCACATGATTGTTTCTACTCAGCAGGGAACCAAAGGTGTGCTGGCCGAATTCGTTTCTTCTGACTTGAAGTCCTGGGAACACAAAGGAGTATTCATGTCTATGATGTGGGATCGTTTCTACGAATGTCCGGATGTCTTTAAGATGGGTGACTGGTGGTATCTGGTGTATTCAGAAAAACATGTTGCTATCCGTAAAGTTCAGTATTTTAAAGGACATACGCTGGAAGAACTGAAGGCATGTACAGCCAATGATGCAGGTATATGGCCGGATGATCATGAAGGTCTTTTGGATTCTCGTGCTTTCTATGCCGGAAAGACTGCTTCGGATGGTACTAACCGTTATATCTGGGGATGGTGTCCGACACGTGAAGGTAATGACAATACAGCTGTAGGAGCCGATCCGAATGAACCTCAATGGGCAGGTAACCTGGTTGCTCATCGTATTATCCAGCACGAAGATGGTACTTTGTCATTGGGTAGTGTAGAAGGCATCGACAAGAAATATACTTCAAAATCATCGTTGAAGGTTATGGCAAAAAGCGATAATGGAGTAAATGAAAACGCTGGCAATTATGTCTTGACGGGAGATGCTTTCGTGTTATTCAACCGCTTGAATGTTGCTAATAAGATCTCTTTTACTGTAAAGACTACAGACAAGACTGATAAGTTTGGATTCTCATTGGTTCGTGGAACCGATTCGAAGAAATATTATTCGATTGTTGTTAATCCGGAAGATAACGGTAATAAGAAGAAATTGAATTTTGAAGAACAGGGAGAAGAAGGTAGGGGATTCATCAATGGTATTGACGGATACCTGTTCAATACTCCTTCCGATAATGAGTATCATGTAACTGTTTATACTGACAATTCTGTTTGTGTTGTTTATATCAATGATAACGTTGCCTATACAAATCGTATTTATGGCACGCAAAAGAATTGTTGGTCTATTAACTGCTACGAAGGTACCGTTGAGGTAAGCAATGTTGAAGTAAGTTATTATTAATATACTGATTAATTGATTTATGAATTTGAATTTATTTTTATCAAAGAATAGTCTGTTGACCGTTATGTTGGGCTTTTCACTGACGGCTCAAGGTGTAGAGAATAATGTGAATGTTAAGCATCTGGCTAATGAACAAAATATTGTTGTTTTAGATACCGTGAAGAAGTTTTTACTTCTTCCCGTTCAGGAGAATGCGCCGGAAGGTAAGGTTAACATTATTGTTAATAATCAGTTTCAGTTAGATCAGAGCATCAATGTTCGCCTGGCTCGTGAAAGAGTTGATTATTATGTACCATTGGATTTGTCTGCTTATGCGGGAAAGACTATTTCGATCGATATTACGGGTATGCCCTCTTCTTCATTGTGCTGGGAGGAAATAAAGGTTTCTGATACTTTCGATTCTGCCAATCGTGAGAAATTCCGTCCTGTTTATCATCATACTCCGGTATATGGCTGGATGAATGATCCGAACGGTATGTTCTACAAGGATGGTGTCTATCACTTGTATTTCCAATATAATCCTTATGGATCAATGTGGGGAAATATGACATGGGGACATTCTACAAGTACTGATTTGGTACATTGGACGGATGAAGGTACTTCAATCGTAGCAGATGCATGGGGTACTATTTTCAGTGGATCTTGTGTGGTTGATAAAGATAATACTGCCGGTTTCGGTAAAGGTGCTGTCATTGCATTCTATACGTCAGCTAAACCAAGTCCGTGGGGAGATGTACAATCTCAAAGTATGGCATACAGCTTGGATAATGGTAAGACTTTTACCAAATATGAGCATAATCCGATTCTGACTTCTTCTGAACGTGATTTCCGTGATCCGAAAGTATTCTGGTATGCTCCAGGTAAGCATTGGGTGATGATGCTGGCTGTAGGACAGGAAATACAGATTTATTCCTCTCCTAATTTAAAGGACTGGAAGAAAGAAAGCAGTTTCGGCACTATGCAAGGTGCACATGGTGGTGTATGGGAATGCCCTGATCTGGTAGAGGTTCCGGTTGAAGGTACGAAAGAAAAGAAATGGGTGCTCATCTGCAACATCAATCCGGGCGGACCGTTCGGAGGTAGTGCCACACAATATTTTGTTGGACACTTTGATGGTAAGGTATTTGTAAATGAATCTCCTACTCTGACCAAATGGATGGACTGGGGAAAAGATAACTATGCTACTGTTACATGGAGTAATGCTCCAGCCGGTCGTTGTATAGCGTTGGGCTGGATGAGTAACTGGCAATATGCAAATAATGTTCCTACGACTCAGTATCGTAGTACGAATACAATTGCGCGCGACCTTACTCTTTATAAAGTAGATGAGGAGTTGTATTTGCGGAGTAAACCTTCTGCTGAAATAGAAAAAGCACGTGGAAAAAAGATAAATCTTCCAGCTTTCAAGGTTTCAGGTATACACGAAGTCGAAAGTCTGTTGACAGATAATAATGGAGCTTATGAATTGGATATGATAATAGAAAATGCTGGTAGCTCGAAAATAGCCTTTTCTCTGGTGAATGGAAAAGGTGAGAAAGTATCGATGTATTATGATGTCGTGCGTAAGCAGTTTGTGATGGACCGTAGTGTTAGTGGAGTTGTTGATTTTAGTCGTGATTTTCCTGCAGTAACAGTGGCTCCTGTAGACAATACAGATACTATCCATCTTCGTTTGTTTGTCGATCGATCCAGTATCGAAGCATTTGGAGAAGATGGAAAATTTGTAATGACCAACTTGGTATTTCCGGCAGAGCCGTATAATAAATTGATTTTTGAATCAGAAGAAAATGGCTATACCGTAAAATCGTTGGATGTTTATAGATTGCAATAAATCTGGTAACAGACTGGTATCTGGAACAGCTTTCAGCAGAAGCTGTATATAGATATCAGTCTGTTTAATAGGCTACTCTGATAAGCCAAATAGAAATATGATTACACTGTAAGTCGTTTATATACAGGATTGTAAAAATGTTGCTTCGTATGCTATAATTGTTTCATGTAACAAATTTGCTATACGATGTAACATTTCTTATACCTGTTGAAAAGTTAGTTGCGTACCTTTGTGGCAAATAAAAATTCAAATCTTTCATACTAATTTTTAATGCTATGAAGACTGAGAAAAAACAGTTTTGCAATCGTATGGGAGCTGCTGTTCTGCTGCTCGCTTTAGCTTGTGTAAATGGATACGCACAAGAAGAAAACAAATCATCAAACAACGGTAGTTCTAAAGAAGAAGGCAACCGTAATGTTATGTTGAATGCTGCCAGTGCTAACGGACCTCGTGAAATTCAGATTGGTCTTCCTTCTGCAGACGTAAATGTATTGGAAAATGGTGTTCCTGTTACTTATGCAACAAATCCTCACAGTGTTAATTCTTTGTGGCGTGCTGATGCCAGCTTAAGCCATGTGGGACTTCTTAAGATTTCTGAAACTGCTATTACGACGGGTAATATTGGTTATGCTGTAAACTCCTTTACTCAACTGGGTCAAAAAGGTTTTCATGGTACATTAAATTATAAGGCCAACCACTTCGGCATGCAGGAAATTTCGTTAAACCTGAATGGTGAAATCGCGAAAGATTGGTTCTATAGTGGAAGTATTTATCAGGACTTCGATCCGGGAACATTTAAAATCAAATCAACTCCGTTCCAGGATAGAACTCAAATTTACAAGTTTGCTTTAACAAAACGTTATAACAATAATCGTGGTGAGTTTACTGCTATGTATCATTATAGCAACAGTCACCCAGTATATATGTATGCAACTCAGTCTGCTCCGTTTATTTACGTCGGCGATGGTAGCGTAAAAGAGTTTGGTGATTTTGCCCTCGGTACTACATCATATTTGCCTATGGATAATGAAATGGTATATCGTGATATGCGCACGGGCGAATTGAAGAAGACTAATCTTTATGATGCTGTACAGAATAAAGGTAGTGAATTTGTCTTGATGAACGATTATAAGTGGGATAACGGACTGGCATGGAAAGTGGTTATGAAGTACGATCATGCTACAGGTTCATGTGTATACCAGACTCCGATGGAATTGAGTCAGCGTACTAATAGTTCGGTGAATTATCAGTATGAGGCAGCCGATGGTTCTATGCAGCCGTATGATGGAGAATATGTACAGAGCCGTATGTCTTGTCTGAATCGCGGTTTCATTGATGAGTTTATGTTTACTACAGAGTTGTCACGTAAATTGTCGAACGGTACATGGCGCTTGGGATTGAATGAGTGGTATTACGATATTGATTACGCTTCAAATACTACAATGTACGATCAGTCTGTTCCTGTTGATGGCAGTTATCCGGTACGTTTGTGGAATCCGGCTTTTGCTACTTCAACAAGTCGTTCTTATGCAGGAAACGGATATTATTACGATTTCAACAAGAATGCATCTGAATATTATAAGGGTCATGAAAATAAATTGGCTGTTTATTTTACTCATGATTGGGATATTACAGATAAGTTCAATTTGTATTATGGTGCACGTTTCGAGTATCAGGCACTTCGCGGAAACAATGCCGCTGTGAAAAATGCTAATGGTGATTACGTCGGACGTTTTGCTAATTATTATCTTGGTGCAACTGCTGTACCGGTTTACGATGTTGATGGCAATCAGACTGGTTATGCAGCTGGTACTCCGGGTACACAAGGAGCTGTAGCTATTCAGCCTACTCCAATGAATTACGACTGGTTTAATTATGCTTTAAGTGCTGCCGCTACCTATAAGCTAACTGATAAGTTCGGATTTACTGGTGACTTTACTTATATTACTCAGCATCCGAGAATTGAAAATTTTGCACCGGCAACTTTGCCGAACACCGATAAAATCTCAGTACCTCTGGGACGTGCCGGTATTTATTTCAATAATGAATGGTTGAGTTTGACTTCTTTGTTCTCTTATATCTCGAAGACAAACAACAACTCTACGTTGAATCTTCAGCATGCTGTAAATGGTGTGAATGAAATTTTGGCCGCTCCGCTTAATTATGATATCAAGACTTTGGGATGGACCACCGACGTTGTTGCTACTCCGTTCAAAGGATTCGATTTGCACTTCCTGTTTACTTATCAGAAACCGACTTATAAGAAATATGAAACATCGGTTAAGTTCTCTGATGGATATATAGGTCAGATTAATGCTACAGGAAATATCGTAGCAGAAATACCTCAGGTAATTGTTGAAATCGATCCGAGCTATATGATTACCAAAGACTTGAAAATCTGGACTAGCTTCCGTTACTTTAGCAAAACTTACGCTAATATTAACGATGCATATTATTTCAATGGACGTTGGGAAACCTTTGGTGGCTTGAACTGGCAGGTGAACAAAAAATTGTCACTGGGATGTTCTGTTGTCAACTTCTTGAATCAGACCGGAGCCAAAGGTAGTATTGCCGGTGCCGAATTGGTTACTAAAGACGAAGCTGGCAAATATGCTAATACTGTTATGGCTGGTAGTTACATCCGTCCGTTTACAGTTGAGTTCTCAGCTCAAATCAAATTCTGATTTCCAATTTCTTAATTTGTCTTCTGTATGCTCTGTCTTCGCATTTTGCGAAGATGGAGTCAATGAGGAGCGTTTTGATTCTATATTTGTTTTCAATAGGTATTAGTCTATATATAAAAATCGGGTATTTTATTTTAACATAAAAAATTGTATCTTTAAAACATTCTAAAAGCATATACCATGAAACGTAAAATCTTTAATCTGATTTTGGGACAAGCTTTTTTATGTAGCATGATAGCTTGTCAGTCGCAGAAAAATAACCTGACATTCGAAAATCAGGGGGATTCGCTGACTGTCATTCATATAGCCCATCCGGCTAAGTATTTATTGCTTCCTATTCAGGAAACTGCTGGTGAAGGTAAGGTTAAACTCGATACTGGTAGCCCTGCTGATATGGCAATGGACATCCGTCTGGCTGTAGATAGCATAGAGTACTATGTTCCATTCGAATTGCCTCAGGGAGCTGAAGAAGCAACGGTTACTATTGGTAAAGTACCGGCTAAAGCAGTATGTTGGGAAAATATTCAATTATCGGATACTTTTAATACAGCAAATACTGACTACTATCGTCCTATTTATCATCATACTCCTTTGTATGGCTGGATGAACGATGCTAATGGTTTGGTTTATAAGGATGGAGAATATCACTTGTATTTCCAGTATAATCCTTATGGCTCAAAGTGGGGGAATATGCATTGGGGACATTCTGTCAGCAAGGACTTGATTCATTGGGAACACCTGAAGCCTGCTATCGCACGCGATACCTTAGGACATATTTTTTCAGGTAGTTCTATAGTCGATCATAATAACAGCGCAGGCTACGGTAAAGATGCCATGATTGCTTTTTATACATCTGCCAGTGATGAACATGGACAGATTCAGTGTATGGCATATAGCAACGACAACGGACGTACATATACAAAATACGAGAAAAATCCAGTCCTTACTCCTTTTGACGGACTGAAAGATTTCCGCGATCCTAAAGTGTTCTGGTATGAACCGGCTCAGAAATGGTATATGATTGTTTCGGCCGACAAGGAGATGCGTTTCTATTCTTCTTCTAACTTGAAAGACTGGGAATATTTGAGTGGCTTCGGAAAAGGTTACGGTGTACAGCCTAATCAGTTTGAATGTCCGGACTTTATTCAATTACCGGTTGACGGCGATAAGAACAACATGAAATGGGTGATGATTGTTAACATTAACCCTGGATGTATGTTTGGTGGTAGCGCAACAGAATACTTTGTAGGTGACTTTGATGGTAAAGAATTTAAGTGTGATACTAAGCCTGAAGTAACAAAATGGCTTGATTATGGTAAAGACCACTATGCTACAGTATGTTTCTCTAATACTGGTGACCGGACCATTGCTGTGCCTTGGATGAGTAACTGGCAATATGCTAATATCACTCCGATTAAGCAGTACCGTGGCGCTAATGCTTTGCCTCGTGAATTGTCTCTTTATACCAAAGACGGACAAATTTACATGGCTGCCAATGCTGTGAAGGAGACGGAAGCATTGCGTAAGGATACTCGAAAGGTAGACGATTTCACAGTGAATGGTGAATATAAGATTGACGAAATTGTTCCTCAGACAGATGGGGCTTATGAACTGGAAATGGATGTTACTCCAGGTAAAGCGCAAGTCGTAGGATTTGATCTGCTGAATGCTAAAGGCGAGAAAGTTAAGATCTATCTTGACATGAAGGCTGGCAAGCTGGTTACTGATCGTACAGAAAGTGGATTCGTTGATTTGGAGAAAATTGGCAAGTTCGATGTGAATGCTAAAGAAACCGATGATCACCGTAAGACGATGTCTGTCAATTATAAAAATGATTTTGCATTGGGTACATGGGCTCCTCTTTCATTGTGTGAAGGAAAAACTTACCATCTGAATATATTCGTAGATAAGTGTTCGGTAGAAATCTTTGTTGATGGCGGACGTATTGCTATGACAAATCTGGTATTCCCGACTCAACCATACAATGCACTGCGTTTCTATTCTGAAAATGGTGAAGCACAGATAGGCAACATGAAAATATATAAACTGGGACTGTAAACGTATTGACCGTTTCAGTTCCTTGCAAGTTCAGGTTCTGGCGTCCTTTCATGTTCTTTGGAACTTGAACTTGTTTTATTATAAATATTCTCTTCTTTTTTAATTTTTAACCTGCAAACCATGAAACATATTTGTACTTTTGCTCTTGCAGCCTTGATGGGGGTTCAAACGTATGCTGCCGAAAAGCAAATGATCCGTATCTCTACGGATAAGACAGACCTTATTCTTCAGGTCGCTCCTAACGGCAGACTTTACCAGTCTTATTTGGGTGAGAAGCTGCTTCATGAATCTGATTTGGAACAATTGGAGTGGAATATTCATCCTGCTTCCGATGCCAGCGTGATAGAACGTGGCTGGGAAGTATGCAGTACTTCTGGCAATGAGGACTTTTTTGAGCCTGCATGGGGAATGACGCATAGTGATGGCAATCCTTCTACTTGGTTGTATTATGTATCTTCCTCTACAAAAGAAGTCGATGGAGGCACACAGACAGATATCATACTTCGCGATGATAAATATCCTGTAGATGTTACATTGCACTATGTAGCCTATCCAAAGGAAAATATTATTAAAACATGGAGTGAGATAAAGCATCAGGAAAAGAAACCGGTGTCTTTGTTCCGCTATGCTTCTACCATGCTTTATTTCAGTTGTCCGTCGTATTATCTTACCGAATTCAGTGGTGACTGGGCGAAAGAAGTACAAATGAGTAATCAGAAATTGCAGTTTGGTAAGAAAATAGTTGATACCAAGCTGGGAAGTCGTGCTGCTATGCATACTCAACCTTTCTTTATGGTAGGTTTGGGAGAGCCGGTGGCAGAGAATGCAGGTGATGTTTTGATGGGAACTATTGGATGGACTGGAAATTTCCGCTTTACGTTTGAAGTCGATAATGTTGGCAATTTGCGTGTCATTCCTTCTATTAATCCTTATGCTTCTGTATATGAATTGCCGAAGGGGGAGGTTTTCACTACTCCGGAATTTATTTTTACCTTAAGTAAAGGTACAGGAGAGGGAAGTCGTAACTTTCAAAAATGGGCTCGCAGTTACCAGTTGAAAGACGGGCAAGGTTCACGTATGACTTTACTTAATAACTGGGAAAATACAGCTTTCGATTTTGATGAATCTACATTGGCTGAACTGATGAAAGAAGCTAAGGATCTGGGAGTAGATATGTTCTTGCTGGATGATGGCTGGTTTGGCAATAAGTATCCGCGAAACAGTGATAAGGCTGGTTTGGGAGACTGGGAGGCAAATGCACAAAAACTGCCTGGTGGGGTACCGGCACTGGTACGTTATGCCAAGGAGGCTGGTGTTGAATTTGGTATTTGGATAGAACCTGAAATGGTTAATCCCAAAAGTGAACTGATGGAAAAGCATCCCGACTGGGCTATTAGCTATCCTAATCGTGAAACTTATTATTATCGTAACCAGCTTGTACTCGATTTGAGTAATCCTGATGTTCAGGATTATGTATATTCTGTAATAGATAACCTGATGAAGGAGAATCCTGATTTGGCCTATTTTAAATGGGATTGTAATAGCCCTATTACGAATATCTATTCTCCTTATCTGAAGGATAAGCAAGGACGCCTTTATATCGATCATATACGTGGCGTTTATAATGTTATGAAACGTGTTTCTGAAAATTATCCTAAACTTCCGCTTATGCTTTGTTCGGGAGGAGGAGCACGTTGTGATTATGAAGCATTGAAACATTTTACTGAGTTTTGGTGCAGCGATAATACCGATCCGGTAGAACGTATTTACATTCAGTGGGGCTTTTCTCATTTCTTCCCGGCCAAAGCAATGTGTGCTCATGTCACAAGCTGGAACAAGAGTGCTTCTATCAAATTCCGTACTGATGTGGCTTCTATGTGTAAGCTCGGATTTGATATAGGACTGAAAGAATTGTCAAGTGATGAGTTGAGATATTGTCAAACTGCGGTAGCCAATTGGAAACGTTTGTCATCGGTTATCTTAGATGGAGATCAATATCGTCTGGTTTCACCTTACGACTGTAATCATATGGCTGTGAATTACGTAAATGCCGATCAGAGCAAAGTCGTTCTATTCGCTTACGATGTCTATCCACGTTTTGAGGAAAAACTATTCCCGGTTAAGTTGAAAGGATTAAATCCCAATAAGATGTATAAAATTGAAGAAATTAATTTGATGCCTGGAGAAAAGTCGACATTAAAATCCGATGGCAAGATTGTTTCTGGAGATTATCTGATGAAAATTGGCATTGAAGCATTTGGTTTCAAACCTCTTCAGAGCCATGTGATAGAACTTACCGAGCAAAATTAAACTATTTATTTACCATAAAGCTTTACTAAAATGACAACAACCGATAAACTGAAGTACGCTAAATTGGTTCCTATCATGCTTTGCTTTTTTGCAATGGGATTTGTTGATTTGGTAGGAATTGCGTCGAACTATGTGAAAGCGGACTTGAACTTGAGTGATTCAGAGGCTAACATCTTTCCTTCACTGGTATTTTTCTGGTTTCTGATATTCTCTGTTCCTACGGGTATCTTGATGAACAGAATTGGACGTAAGAAAACTGTAATGCTTAGTCTGGCAGTTACTTTCGTGTCACTTCTTATTCCTATTTTTGGTGATAGTTATGGATTCATGCTTTGCTCATTTTCATTGCTGGGTATCGGCAATGCCTTGATGCAAACTTCACTTAATCCATTATTGAGTAATATTATTTCGGGTGATAAACTTGCCAGCTCATTGACATTTGGACAGTTTGTTAAGGCGATTGCCTCTTTCTTGGCTCCGTATATTGCAATGTGGGGTGCAACTCAGGCAATGCCTACCTTCGGATTAGGTTGGCGTGTACTGTTCCCGGTATATATGGTCATAGCTGTTATTGCTGTTTTATGGTTAGGTGCAACTCCTATAGAAGAGGAAAAACCTGATAAGGCTTCTGGATTTGTCAGCTGTCTGAAATTGCTGGGACGTCCGTTTATCTTGCTTTGTTTCCTGGGTATTATGTGCCATGTAGGTATTGACGTTGGTACCAACACTACAGCTCCTAAAATTTTGATGGAACGTTTGGGTATGACGCTTGATGAGGCCGGATTTGCTACCAGTTTGTATTTCATATTCCGTACATTGGGATGTTTTTCTGGAGCTATTATTTTACAGAAGGTGTCTTCGCGTTCTTTCTTTATTGTCAGTGTTATTTGTATGTTATTGGCCATGATAGGACTGTTCATGTCCGATGCAGAAGCAGTTATTTATATTGCTATTGCGTTGATTGGCTTCGGTAACTCTAATATCTTCTCAATTATATTCTCACAGGCTTTGCTTGCTGTACCTGAAAAGAAAAACGAAATTTCGGGATTAATGATTATGGGATTGTTTGGCGGTACGGTCTTTCCGTTGTTTATGGGATTTGCCAGCGATGCTATCGGACAGGATGGAGCAGTGGCTGTAATGACTGTCGGAGTAATATATTTGCTGTTTTATACATTGAAAATTAAAAAGAATGTCTAACTTTGATAAAAGAAACTATAATATGGAAAATACGATTGTCGTAGGAATGGGTGAAGCGCTATGGGATGTGCTTCCCGAAGGAAAGAAAATAGGTGGTGCCCCTGCTAATTTTGCTTATCATGTATCTCAGTTCGGACTGAACAGCCGGGTTGTTAGTGCTGTAGGTGACGACAAGCTTGGCATGGAGATTCTGGATAATTTCCGTGAGAAGAAATTGAATGCAATGGTAGAAATTGTACCTTATCCTACGGGTACGGTACAGGTAGAGCTTGATGATGAGGGAGTACCTTGTTATGATATAAAGGAAGGTGTAGCATGGGATAATATACCTTATACACCGGCACTTGAGGATTTGGCAAAGCATACTAAAGCTGTTTGCTTTGGTTCTCTGGCACAGCGTAGCGTAGTTTCGCGTGAAACGATAAATCGTTTCCTCGATGCTATGTCTACAGAAAATACGTTGAAGATATTCGACATTAATCTTCGTCAGGGATTCTATACCAAAGAAATACTTTGCAATTCTTTTAGAAAGTGCAATGTCTTGAAGATAAATGATGAAGAATTGGTTACCGTGAGCCGTATGTTCGGTTATCCTGGTATCGATCTTCAGGATAAATGTTGGATATTACTTGCCAAGTATAACTTGAAGATGCTGATTCTTACTTGTGGAGTAAATGGAAGTTATGTCTTTACCCCGGGAGATGTTTCTTTTGTTGAAACACCGAAAGTAGAAGTTGCCGATACGGTGGGAGCTGGTGATTCATTTACTGCCGCATTTGTTGCTTCTATTTTGAGCGGTCTGTCTATTGGTGAAGCGCATAAACTGGCTGTAGAAACTTCTGCTTATGTTTGTACGCAGAATGGAGCAATGCCTGTTTTGCCAGAGTCATTGAAAGAACGCGTTATTAAGTAACTCCTTTTTTACCCTGCATATCCTTCACACGCTTTGTTGCCGGAAAGGCAAGGACAAAGCGTGTGAAGGTATCGTTATAAATATACATATACTATGAAACATTCTTTGTTTGCCCTGATTCTGCTATTTTCCCTGTTGCTTGTGGGATGTGCCCCGAGAGAGGTACGTTATGTGATTGGTGTATCGCAATGTAGTGATGATGAGTGGCGCGAACAAATGAATAAGGAACTCCGTCGTGAAGCGTTGTTTTATCCGGGCGTGGAAGTGGATATCCGCACGGCCAAAGATAACAATGCTCAGCAGATAGCCGATATAGAGGCACTTATCTCCCAGCATGTTGATTTGCTGATCGTTTCTCCTAATGAGGCTGAGGCTATTACTCCTATAATCGAAAAAGCATACGATAAAGGAATTCCGGTAGTATTGGTCGACCGGAAAATTCATTCGCGTAAATATACAGCTTATGTAGGGGCAGATAATTATGAAATAGGGCATCATGTCGGGCGTTACATAGCTGAACGTTTGCAGGGAAAAGGAAATCTGGTGGAAGTAACCGGATTGCGTGGCTCTACCTCAGCTTTGGAACGACATCGGGGATTAAAGGACGCTTTAAAGCAAACTCCGGGTATTAAGATTATTGCTTCGGCAGATGCTGCATGGCTTAAAGGAGCTGCTGAATCAGCTTTCGATACAATTCTTTTACGCTATCCTCATATTGACATGGTATTTGCGCATAACGACCGTATGGCAATAGGTGCATACGATGCTGCTGTAAAAAGAAACCGCCAGCATGATATGCTGTTTGTTGGGATAGATGCACTGGCCGGTGAAGGATATGGTGTGGAGCAGGTAGCCGATGGGCATCTGGATGCTACGTTCATTTATCCTACGGGAGGCGATAAAGTTATGGAGGTAGCGATGAATATTCTTCAAGGAAAAGAGTATACTCGTGAAACAAAGTTGTCGACAGCACTGGTCAATAAGGCGAATGCCCGTATCATGCAGATGCAGACTGCTCATATCAGTCAGTTGGATACTAAGATCGAAGTATTAGACAGGTTGCTGGATACATATCTGATGCGCTATTCTTCTCAGAGGATGTTGCTGTATGCCTGCATCGTCATCCTGATCTTGGTAGCGATGTTACTCTTTTTTGTAGTACGTGCATTCTGGACGAAGAACCGGCTGAATGCTGAATTATCTGATCAGAAAAAGCGTCTGGAAGAGCAGCGTGACCAGTTGATAAGTCTTTCCAAGCAATTGGAAGAGGCTACCCATGCCAAACTGGCTTTCTTTACCAATGTTTCACATGATTTTCGTACTCCGCTCACTTTAATAGCCGATCCGGTCAATCAGTTGGCCGAGAGTAAGAATTTAGGAGAGAATGAACGCTTCCTTTTGAATATCATACAAAAGAATGTAACTGTTCTGCTTCGCCTTATCAATCAGATATTAGATTTCCGCAAGTTCGAAAACGGAAAGTTGGATATGACTTTATCTCGTTTCGACATTTCAGAAAATATCAAGGAGTGGACTGATGCATTCCGTACGTTGTCTTATCGTAAGCATATCCATTTTGCTGTATCTGTAGATTCCTCAGACAAAGGCTATATGATGGTAGCCGATGCTGAAAAGATGGAGCGTATTACGTACAATCTGTTATCGAACGCATTTAAGTTTACTCCCGAAAATGGAACTATAGAAGTAAAGCTTTCCATATTCGATAAGGAGAATGTCCGTTGGTTGCGCTATCAGGTTTCTGATACAGGGATAGGAATGCCGGCAGAACATGTAAAGCATATTTTCGAAAGTTTTTATCAGATAGATGTTCATCATGCTGGATCTGGTATCGGATTGGCATTGGTAAAGGCTTTCGTCGAGATGCACGGCGGTACGATTTCGGTAGATAGCAGGAAAGGTAAGGGCACTGTATTTACTATAGAGATGCCGGCCGAACAGCAAGGAGTTCCCGCTGAACATGTAGAAAAGAATGTAATACTAAAAAATTTAAAGGAAGGAGCTGTTGTATCTGCCGATCAGGAAACAATACAGAGCGTACCTGAAGTTGTGGAACGAGATGACAGAGAAACGGTTTTGGTTATCGATGATAATCAAGATGTACGCGATTATGTAAAAGTGCTTCTTCGCGATAATTATACTGTGATAGAGGCGTCCAATGGGCAGGAAGGTGTACAGCAGGCTATGAAGTATGTACCCGATGCGATTATTTGTGACGTAATGATGCCTGTGATGGATGGTATGGAGTGCTGTCGCAGGTTGAAGTCGGAAGTGCAGACTTCCCACATTCCGGTTATGATGTTGACTGCCTATACCATGGATGAACAGAAAGTAAAAGGATATGAATGCGGGGCCGATTCATATATATTGAAGCCTTTCAGCGCTCGTTTGCTGCTGGTTCGTCTGCGTAATCTGATTGATAATCGCCGTCGTCTGCAAAGTTTCTTTGCCGATAAAACTTCGCTCCATAAAGAACCGATTGCCGACTTGGATAAAGGCTTTGTCGAAAAACTGCGGTCGCTGATTGAAGAACAGTTAGGTAACTCCGAATTAAGTGTGGAGGACTTGGGCGATAAGATCGGAATGAGTCGTGTTCAGTTGTATAGAAAAGCCAAGGCACTGACAGGTTATTCTCCGAATGAACTGCTTCGCATAGCCCGTCTGAAGAAAGCAGCTTCATTACTTGCTTCTACCGAAAAAACAATTGCCGAAATTACGTATGAAGTTGGTTTCAGTTCGCCTTCTTATTTTACGAAATGTTATAAAGACTATTTTGGCGAAAGTCCTACTGACTTCTTGAAACGGAAAGGATAATTTCCGCCGATGAATGGAAGAAAACGTCAGCGGGTTTTAAAAAAATGTCCCGACGTTTTCTTCAGTTTCCCGCGAGAGTTTTTGAAGCCTTTTTTTGAATTCTTAAAGCAGAATCTTTGTGCTTGTAGTTACAGGTCTTTCTGTCTGTATTAAAGCGTTTAACTTTCATTATAGGTTCGTGTCACCTATGTGACAAAGTTTGTTGAGTATGAAGCATACCTTTGCACCCGTAATCAATAAAGGATATAAATATGAAAGCAACAGACTGGAAATATACAAGTGTAGGAAATATTGTTGCCGAGGATTTTGCTGCGGCTAAAGTATTTAAGAAATATGGCATTGATTTTTGCTGCCACGGAGAAACAACATTGGATAAAGCATGTACCGATCTTGGATTGTCTGCCGAAGAGGTGATACAGGCACTTGAACGTCAGGAAGCTGATGGAGGAGGCCGTATTCCTTTTGCTTCGTGGCCGCTCGATTTGCTGATGGACTATATCTTGAAGATACACCATCGCGGTATCCGTGCACGAGGACCTGAATTGTTGTCTTTGTTGGAGAAAGTAGAACGGGTACATGGCGAGGCACATCCGGAACTACATGAACTGAAGGCATTGGTTACTGAATCGTTGCAGGATCTGGAAATGCACTTGCAGAAAGAAGAAAATGTTTTGTTCCCTTATTTATACGATTTATATGCTGCTCAAGAAAAAGGACAGCGTATGGAACCGATGCATTGTGGTACGATAGCCAATCCTATCCGTGTAATGAAGATGGAACATGAAGGAGAAGGTAACCGTTATCTGCATATCATTAAACTGACCGGACATTTTTCTGTCCCGCAAGATGGCTGTGCCAGCTACCGTTTGTTAATGCAGGAACTGGAAGCTTTCGTAGATGCTCTGTTCGAACATATACATTTGGAGAATAATTTGCTGTTCCCTCGTTTTGAAGAGATCGAACGTAAAATTGTATATTGATGGTAGGACAGGGGATTCTCATGGATATGATAACCTGTCGAGTGAAAGATATTCAATTTATGAGCCACCTGTTAGAGGGTGGCTTTTTTATTTTTCCCTTGCGGCTTATTCTCGTCGTAATCTTGTTGAAGCAAACGATAAACTGATAGATAGCTCTTTAGAATATCTTGGTTGGTAGTAACAAAAAGCAGGATATTTATTTCAATATATACTATTTAAGTACTACTTTTGCAGGCAATGAGTACTTTTAGTAACTTCAAAATCACATAAAAACGAAATATTTTATGAAAAAGATATTGTTTGTAGTCGGAGTGTTACTTTGTTGTTTAAGTATACAGGCACAAGACATGAAATCATTGTTCATTGCTTTGCCCGATTCACTTTCACCTATGCTGACAAAAGTAAACAGAGAGGACTTCGGAGATTTCTTGGCCAGTAACATGAAAGCAGAAGTAAAAAACCGTTTTGGAAATACTTCGGAGATGCTGAAGCTGACAGATAATTACCTGAAACTGAAAATCAGTAAGGTAAGTATGGCTGAAATGAAATTGCTTCCGCTGAATGATTCGGTGAAAGTAATTTGTGTAGTACATACATTCGAGGGACCGGCAAGCGATAGCAGTATTTCATTTTATGATACATCGTGGAAGCGACTTCCGGCAGATAAATTTCTTACTTTGCCGGTAGAAGATGCTTTTTATAAGACACCGACTTCGGAGGTTCAGGCCGATTCATTGAAGAATTTGCGTGCGCGGGCAGATATGTTCCTGCTTAAAGCAGATTTATCGGAAACAGATAATACTTTATCGTTTACTTATGCTACTCCCGATTATTTGGATAAGGAAACTGCTGAGGAGATAAAGCCCTATCTGGTACAGGAGCCCTTGAAATATATCTGGAAAGAAGGACACTTTGTACGTCTTTAATCTCTTCGGAAGAATATAAATTACTCTTATCATACGAAGAATGCATGAAGATATGATTTACAGCCAATTGTTGTTTTATTGTAACACCTGTATGTTTAATAACATGTATTCGAAATAAATAAATGCTTTTCGTATGAAAATACATAAAAAATCGTTAACTACGCTCTGTTTTTTAGTGGAAAAATGCTATATTTGAAACGATTTTTTGAAACCTCAGTGTCAGAAAAAGACATTTTTAATGTAGATTTGTTTTGAACCGGCAGTTGTACCGAAGCGAGAATATAGATAGAGAGTCGAAAAATTACTTGCAGGTACAGGCTGAAAAATAGTATAAACGTAATGATTTTAAAATGTATTAGAACAGTCGCAGTAGCAGCCTTGGCTTTAGTCAGTATAAATGTATCCGGACAGGATTTGTTGGCTCGCCAGGCTCCAATCGACAGAAAATTAAAAGCAGTAGATTCTTTGGCATTGATTCGCCAGATAAAAGCAGAACAGGCAGTTTATCCTGCTTATAGTCTTTATCCCAACTGGAACAACGATCGTGTTCACGCTTATGGTAACACTGTACAGGTTCCAGATAGTTTCCGTATCGATTTGACGGGGTTCTGCATGCCAACTTCTCATACGATAATTACTTCTAAGTGCGGTCCGCGTTGGCGTCGTATGCACAATGGACTTGATATCAAGGTATATATCGGCGATACTATCCGTGCGGCCTTTGACGGTAAAGTGCGTATGGTGAAATATGAACGTCGTGGTTACGGTAAATATGTAGTTATACGTCATGATAACGGACTGGAAACCATTTACGGTCACCTCTCGAAACAGATTGTTAAGGAGAATGAGTATGTGAAAGCAGGAGATCCTATTGGATTGGGTGGTAATACCGGACGTTCTACTGGTTCACATTTGCACTTCGAAACTCGTTTTTTGGGCGAGGTCATCAATCCGGAATTTATGTTTGATTTCCCCAAACAAGATATTGTAGCAGATAGTTATTTGTTCATTCGCGGAGCTAACCGCTATGAATATCAGCGTTCACGAGCTATGTCGGCTGTAAAGAGTGGCAAGTCGGGAGCAGCAGATGCTGAGAAGTCCGCAATTCGTTATCACAAGATTCGTAAGGGTGATACATTAGGACGTATTTCTCGTTTGTATCATGTTTCTATCGATCGCTTGTGTCAGATAAACGGTATCAAGCGTACCACAACCTTACGTATTGGTCAGGTACTGAGATGTTCTTAATGTAATGTAAATTGTAGAGGATTCTTGGATAAAAGCGAAGGAGAGTGTATTCTACCTTTCCTGCTGAAAAAGTGTCATATTAGTGAGTAGATATGACGCTTTTTTTTTGTGCCTTGTATAACAAAATAGCCATATCAATCCTCGTTTAGAGTTATGATATGGCTATTGTATCTTATATGTGTTGAGTTGTCTTTATTTGGTCAGAACGTTGTTCAGACGGCTCAGGAACTCATCAGCTTCGGTCATGCTTAAGCAGAGAGGAGGAAGCAGACGGATAACATTGGTACCGCTTACGCCGGTAAATACTTTCTGTTCGAACAACAGGCGCTGGCGTAATTCTTTTATAGGTTCGGCAAATTCCATTCCAATCATTAGTCCAAGTCCACGAACTTCTTTGATTTGTGGGAATTTTTTCAACTCCTCAATCAGGTGACTACCTACGTGTGCTGCGTTTTCTATCAGATTCTCTTCTTTCATTACATCGAGGACAGCAATAGCAGCTGCACAGGCAAGATGATTTCCTCCGAATGTAGTACCCAGTTGTCCGTATACCGGAGTAAATTTAGGACTGATAAGTACACCTGCCATTGGGAAACCGTTTCCGATGCCCTTGGCTACGGTGATAAGATCGGGGCGTATGCCTGCGTACTGATGTGCAAAGAATTTTCCGCTTCGTCCGTATCCTGACTGGATTTCGTCGAGTATCAGTACGGTATTGTTTTCGTCGCATGCCTGACGTAGAGCCTGCATAAACTCATTGGTAGGCAACTGGATGCCACCTACTCCTTGAATACCTTCGATGATGACGGCACATACATCGCCTTTGGCAAGTTCGGCCTTCATACTGTCGGTATCATTGAGCGGGAGATAAGTTACATGTCCGTTATCGTTGATAGGAGCAATGATTTTAGGATTGTTTGTTACTTCTACAGCCAGCGAAGTACGTCCGTGGAAAGCCTTGGCAAATGAAATGACACGGGTACGTCCGTTATAAAAAGATGCGAGCTTCAGTGCGTTCTCGTTTGCTTCAGCTCCCGAGTTGATAAGAAAGAGCTGATAATCGTTGTAACCACACATTGCGCCCAAACGGTCGGCAACTTCCTGCTGCAATTTGTTGATGACTGAGTTCGAATAGAATCCCAGTTTGGCTACTTGTTTGCTGATTGCTTCTACGTAGTGCGGATGAGCATGGCCGATGGATATTACAGCATGTCCTCCGTAAAGGTCAAGATATTCCTGGCCTTTATCGTCCCACACGTGGCAACCTTTTCCCTGTACGATGTTTACGTCGAACAAGGGATATACGTCGAATAGTTTCATGGCTTGTTTAAATTGTTTTTATCACTTAGAAAGCGCTGGGCTTCAACATCAGGCCCGTAGTTTCTTCTAAGTTGAACATCAGGTTCATATTATGTACAGCTTGTCCGCTTGCACCTTTCAGCAGATTATCGATACAAGAAACAATGAGCAGCTTATCACCGTGTTTTTCCAGGTGGATAAGACACTTGTTGGTATTGACTACTTGTTTCAAATCGATATTCTTTTCTACAATGTGAGTAAATGAATCCTCAGCATAATAGTCTTTATACATCTTGACAATTTCATCCAGCTCCACTTTGGTCTTTACGACGATGGTGGCAAAAATTCCCCGGGCAAAATCACCACGGTACGGGATAAAGTCAATTTCAGAATTGAAACTGTTCTGAAGCTGTTTCAGAGATTGTTTGATTTCGGGAACATGCTGATGAGTAAACGGTTTGTAAATGCTCATATTGTTGTTACGCCAGCTGAAATGTGAAGTCGCTCCCGGTTTAACTCCTGCTCCTGTACTTCCGGTGATGGCATTTACCATGACATCATCATTCAGCATAAGGTGTTTGGCCAACGGAAGTAATCCAAGCTGGATACATGTAGCAAAGCATCCCGGATTGGCCACATGCTTGCTCTGGCAAATTACCCGGCGGTTCAGTTCTGGAAGACCGTATACGAAATCATGACTTTCGTCCTTGATACGGTAATCCATCGAGAGGTCGATGATTTTCACATTTTCGGGGATGTCGTGGCTTTCTATGAATTTCTTGGTGTCACCGTGTGCTGTACAGAAGAATATGACGTCGACTGTATCGAGCGGTAATTCATCTGTAAATACCAGATCGGTTTCGCCGTACAATCCTTCGTGCACGTCGGTAATCTTATTGCCGGCGTTACTGGAGCTGTTTATGAATTTTATTTCTACATCAGGGTGGTTGATGAGCAGGCGAATCAGTTCGCCTGCCGTATATCCAGCCCCTCCTATAATTCCTACTTTAATCATGAAAATAATGGTTGTTTTCTTGTGGAATAATAATCCACATTAATATATAAATAGGTATACCTGCAAATGCAGTAAAAAAAGTCAGTATCACGTATACGATGCGGATGATAGATACATCAAGACCGAAGAAGTTCGCCAGTCCTGCACATACTCCGCTTATCATTCTTCCCGTACGTGGACGTCTGAGCTTTTGGTTACCAGACATAATCAGATATTCTCCTCGTCTTTATGGTTTGCATAATAAGCACGCAGCGGAGTAGAGAGTACCTTGATGAAGCCTTTAGCATCTTCGGCAGTCCATCCTTTCTGCATTTCACCATATTCACCGAATTTATTCTTAACCAGATCGTCTTTTGAATCGACGCCTACGGTAGAGAAGCAATACGGACGAAGTTCGAGAATAGCTGTACCGTTTACATTACGCTGTGATTCCTGAAGCATAGCTTCGATGTCGCGCATTACCGGTTCCAGATACTGGCTTTCGTGCAGGAACATGCCATACCAGTTGGCTACCTGATCTTTCCAGTACTGCTGCCATTTGCTCAATGTATATTTTTCGAGAAACTTGTGTGCACCGATAATCAGCATAGGAGCGGCGGCTTCGAAGCCTACACGTCCCTTGATACCGATGATGGTATCGCCTACGTGCATGTCACGTCCGATACCGTAAGCTGCTCCGATTTCTTCTACTTTCTGAATAGCTTTGATTTTATCTTCGAACACTTCACCGTTGACAGCATACAATTCTCCTTTTTTGAATTCTAGCTTGAGCTGTTCACTGCCCGTTTTTGTTACCTGTTTCAGGTATGCGCTTTCTGGTAATCCCTGAGTTGAATCCAGAATTTCACCTCCACAGATAGAAGTTCCCCATATACCTACATTATATGAATATTTCAGTTTGGTAAAATCAGCCTCAAAGCCATGTTCTTTCAGGTAATTGATTTCATAATCACGGCTCAGTGCCATATCGCGGGTAAGCGTAATGATTTCAACTCCCGGAGCCATTACCAGGAAAGTCATATCGAAGCGAACCTGGTCATTGCCTGCACCTGTAGAACCGTGAGCAATGGCATGTGCTCCGATTTCATTGGCATAACGTGCAATGGCAAGTGCCTGGAAGATACGTTCCGAGCTTACAGAAATAGGATAAGTACCGTTACGCAATACGTTTCCGAAAATCATGTATTTCAAACTCTTTGCATAATATTCCTGAGTAACGTCGAGTGTAACATATTTGGTGGCTCCCAACTTATAGGCATTTTCCTCGTTCTGCTTCAACTGTTCGGGGCTGAATCCGCCTGTGTTGGCACAAGCCGCATATACTTCATAACCTTTTTCCTTTGCCAGATACATGACTGTAAATGAGGTGTCCAGCCCGCCGCTGAACGCAACGACTACTTTTTTCTTTTCTTCCATAAGGCTTTTATTTAGTGAAAAACGATGGCTGAAAAATGAGGCATCTTTTTCTGTATTAATATTCTTGTTGATTGATTGAATTTAAAAATTATTTATTTTGTCGTCTGTGTGCAATGCCGGATCGTAAAGCATGGCTGTGCAGATACAGAACTTACGCTTTTTGGCAACCAGAATTTCGTGGTTGATACAACCCTCACATCCTTTCCAGAACGATTCATCATCGGTCAGCTCATTGAAAGTGACAGGTACATATCCTAATTCTGTATTCATTTTCATTACGGCAGCTCCCGAAGTCAGACTGAAAATCTTTGTTTTCGGCCAGCGCAGACGTGCCAGTGTAAATGACGCATGCTTGATACGTTTGGCAAGTCCGCATCCGCGATATTTAGGATGTACAATAAGTCCGGAGGTTGCTACAAACTGTTTATTCCCCCATGATTCGATGTAAGTGAATCCTGCAAATTCGTTACCACACAAAGCGATGATAGCTTTACCTTCTTTCATCTTTGTCGCTACATATTCGTGCGTACGTTCTGCGATACCTGTGCCGCGCACTTTGGCTGCTTCACGGATTGTATCTAATATTGTGTCAACGTATACCTCGTGTGAGGCGTCGGCTACCATAACATCAATTTGTTTAGTATCCATTTTCTTTCTGTATCTTATTTTATTAGGTTTATATTCGGTATTACATGTGCCAGTGCTTGTTTTACGCTGGTGCGGGTACAGCCTTCACGGACAATGAGCATGATTGTGTCGTCGCCAGCAATGGTTCCGATGATTTCGTGGAAGTGATTGTTGTCGATGTCGTATGCCAGACTGCTGGCATATCCTGGTCTTGTCTTGATGACTGCAATATTTTCGGAAAATTCAATAGACACAAATCCCGGTTGACGGAGCATCTCAGAGGCTGTGTGGGGTTCGGTCATACGTTTGTACATGGTATTGTTGGGCAATACGTATACATAATTTCCGTTCATGCTGGCAGCCTTGGCAACTTTCAGTTGTTTCAAGTCGCGTGAAAGTGTTGCTTGTGTCAGTTGGAAACCTTCCTTTGCCAGCTCCTGAAGAAGCTCTTCCTGGCTTCCTATCTCCTTGCTTGAGATAATCATCTTAATGGAATCAAGTCGGCTGTTCTTACTTTTCATTGTGTATAATTATTCTTTAATAGGCTGCAAATATACAGATAATATTGAAATAATATACAGAAAAACGTATTTTTTTCTTGTTTTATTCTCGATTTATACAAACGGGATGAATAAATAATCATTGTTATGCAGTTTAAACCTCTTTTTGTATCTTTGCCGGTATATATAATAATGAATAATTCACTGATATGGATATAAATTTATTGCCGGAAGAAAAGGACCCGATGGGGGCTGCTATTTATGATTTTCTCAAACTGGGTAAGGCTGGACGCTTGCGGGTGTTTTCCTCGCAGTTTGATGAAGATGAGATTCCCGTAACGGAATTGTTTCGTACCTACAAGGATATGCCCCGTCAGGAACAGGTAGCCTTGCAACTGGCGAAGGGCCGGATTCTGGATGTGGGAGCGGGAAGTGGCTGCCATTCGCTGGCTCTAAAGGAGTTGGGAAAGGACAGTCTTGCTATTGATATATCGCCGCTGTCGGTCAAGGCTATGCAGGAACGGGGAGTAAAGGCGTTGCATGTCAATGTATTCGATGAACATTTTACCGGACAGTTTGATACGATTCTAATGCTGATGAATGGTTCGGGTATTATCGGCAAATTGAAAAATATGCCCGATTTTTGTCTGCGGATGAAGCAATTGCTTGCTCCTGGAGGATGTATTTTGTTAGATTCCAGCGATTTGCGTTACCTGTATGAAGATGAAGACGGCAGTTATGTGCTCGATCTGGCTGCTGATTATTATGGAGAAGTTGACTTCCGGATGCAGTACAAGCAGATAAAAGGAGATACATTCGACTGGTTGTATATCGATTTTGATACTCTTTCTGCTTATGTGTCGCAATACGGATTTCATGCCGAAATCGTAGCGGAAGGTGAACACTACGATTATCTGGCAAAACTCTGGATTGATTGATATTGATCTTTTTTTCAGAGATGTCGATTGCCCCGACCTGAATGATGCTGTTAAGGACAGTTGTCGGGGCAATCGATATTTGCTGAAAGGTAAGTATTGTTCTGCGAAATGCCGGCAAGACAAAACGTCCGGCTGTTATTCTTTCACTTCAGTTCTTATAAGATATTGAAATGCTTCAGGGCATTTATGATACCGTCTTCGTCTACCGAAGTTGTTACATAATTGGCAGCTGCCTGTACTTCAGGAGAAGCATTGCCCATAGCCACTCCCAGTCCTACGTGACTCAGCATGGGGACGTCATTACCTCCGTCGCCAAACGCCATCGTGTCTTTCAGGTCGATACCATAATAATCCAGTACATGGTCTATTCCTTTGCTTTTGCTGTTGCCGCGTGCGATAATATCGGCGAAGAGTGGATACCAGCGCATCGGTTCGCAATGTGTCAGTACCTTGCGGAATACTTCCAGTTCATCGTCCTCTTTAAAATATCCCATAATCTGTAAGATTTCCTTGTTGCGCGCTTCTTCTATAGGACGTACGGGAGGAATATTTATTTCAATCAGTTGAGCTACTTCCTTTACTGCCTCGTTTACATTGGTAATGAACCATTCGTCGTCGTGTACAAAGACGAAAGGTGTTTCCGGATGCTCGTGATGATAACCGATGAGGCGCTCAATATCGTCTTCCGGTATATTCCCCTTGTAAATATCCTGATGGGTGGAAGTGAAACAGTGTGCGCCGTTCAGGGTAATGAACCCGTCGAACGGTAAATGTCCTACAGCTTCCATCATCAGTACTTTGGGGCGTCCTGTTGCAATGAATACCTTGATACCTTTTTCACGCAATTGTTTCAGTGCGTCTTGTGTAGACTGAGGAATAGCATGTGTATTGAATGATACCAGTGTGCCGTCGATATCGAAGAAGATAGCTTTGACCATATGTAGTAAGGTGTTAAATTTTTGTCACGCAAAGGTACTGATTTTCCCCTGAATTTGGATTGATGTGTATCAATAAGTAACAATTTTATATTTTATTCATGCAGTTCGCTTGCTTTACGAAGTAAAAAGTTATATTTGCCATGCGAAAAAAAGAAACAGACGTTATTATGGCATATCAGTTTACAAAGATAGCAGTAAAGGTAGGAAGTAACGTACTTACCCGCCGGGACGGAACGCTGGACGTAACGCGTGTGTCGGCACTGGTTGATCAGATAGCCGAACTGCATAAGGCAGGAGTAGAGGTTGTGCTAATTTCTTCGGGAGCCGTTGCTTCGGGGCGCAGTGAGATAAAAGTGTCGCGAAAGCTCGACAGTGTTGAACAGCGTCAGTTGTATTCGGCCGTGGGACAGGCAAAACTGATAAACCGATATTACGAACTGTTTCGTGAACATGGCATTGCCGTAGGGCAAGTACTGACAACAAAGGAGAGTTTTGCTACCCGTCGTCATTATCTGAACCAGCGTAACTGTATGCGGGTGATGCTGGAAACCGGGGTGATTCCTATCGTAAACGAAAATGATACAATTTCCGTTACTGAACTGATGTTTACCGATAATGATGAGCTTTCGGGCATGATTGCTTCAATGCTTGATGTGCAGGCACTGATAATCCTGAGTAATATTGATGGTATTTACAATGGTTCGCCTTCGCAGCCGGGTACATCGGTCATACGGGAGGTGGAACATGGAAAGGATTTGTCCGACTATATTCAGACCGAGAAGTCGGGCTTTGGCAGGGGAGGTATGCTTACCAAGACGACTATAGCCCGCAAAGTGGCCGATGAAGGCATTACTGTTATTATTGCCAACGGGAAAAAGGAAAATATTTTACTCGATTTGTTGCAGCATCCCGACGAAACGGTCTGTACGCGTTTTGTTCCTTCTTCCGAAGCTGTGTCGAGTGTCAAGAAGTGGATTGCTCACAGCGAAGGATTTGCCAAAGGAGAATTGCACCTGAACGACCAAGCCGTCAAGGCTGTGAAAGGCAAAAAGGCTGTCAGTATACTTCCGGTGGGAGTGACGGCTATCGAAGGAGAGTTTGAAAAAGACGATATCGTAAAGATAATGGATGCACGGGGGTGCCAGATTGGAGTGGGACGTATCGGAGTCGACTCTGCTGAGGCGCGCGAAATGCTGGGCATGCACGGGCAGCGTCCGCTGGTGCATTACGATTACCTGTACCTTGACTAATCTGAAAATCATTTTTAAAGCATAATAAATATGGATGAACAAATTAAGCAGATAGCCGAACGCTTGAAAGGTTTGCGCGACGCTTTAGACTTGAGTGTGGAGGAAGTGGCTGCCGACTGTAACTTTGCGGTGGAAGAATATCGTGCCCTTGAGTCGGGTGAGTGTGATTTCTCCGTGAGCGTATTGCAGCGGATAGCACGTAAGTACGGCATTACGCTGGATGAACTGATGTTTGGTGAAGAGCCAAAGATGAAATCTTATTTTCTTACTCGCCGTGGAACAGGTGTTTCTGTAGAGCGAACCAAAGCATATAAATACCAGTCGCTTGCTTCTGGCTTCAAGGGACGTAAGGCTGATCCGTTTGTAGTAACGGTAGAACCGAAACCGGAAGGTACTCCGGTATACTTCAATACTCATGAAGGACAGGAGTTTAATCTGGTGATAGAAGGACGTATGCTGCTGAACATCAACGGCAAGGAGCTTATCCTGAATCCGGGGGACAGCCTTTATTTCGATTCGAGTAAGCCACATGGCATGCTGGCACTCGATGGAAAGACCGTGAAGTTTCTGGCTGTCGTTATGCAATAAACAATACAAACCAACTACTAAAAACAATCGATATAATATATGTTAGAACGATTTTTGGAACAAACAAGCTTTACCTCGCAAGAGGACTTTATAAAGCATTTCAAGATAAAAGTCCCCGAAAACTTTAATTTCGGTTACGATGTAGTGGATGCCTGGGCAGCAGAGCGTCCGGAAAAGAATGCCTTGCTTTGGACAAACGACAAAGGAGAACATATTCAGTTTACTTATGCCGATCTGAAGAAATATACCGATATGACGGCTTCTTATTTTCAAAGCCTCGGTATAGGTCATGGTGATAAGGTCATGCTGATTCTGAAGCGCCGTTATGAATTCTGGTTCTCCATTCTGGCTTTGCATAAAATTGGCGCTATTGTTATTCCTGCTACTCATTTGCTGACAAAAAAAGATATCGTTTACCGCTGCAAGGCTGCTACTATCAAGATGATTGTGGCTGCGGGTGAAGAAGTTATTACCAAGCATATACTGGATGCAATGCCTGAATCTCCCAGCGTAGAGAAGCTGGTCAGCGTAGGACCGGATTATCCGGAAGGTTTTGAGGACTTCCACAAGGGCATTGAAAGTGCTGCTCCTTTTGTGCGTCCGGAACATGTGAATACGAATGACGACATCATGCTGATGTATTTTACTTCGGGTACTACCGGAGAACCTAAGATGGTGGCACACGACTTTACTTATCCGCTGGGACATATTGCGACGGGATGTTTCTGGCATAATCTGCATGAAGATAGTCTTCACCTTACGATTGCCGATACCGGATGGGGTAAGGCTGTATGGGGAAAACTTTATGGTCAGATGATTGCCGGGGCCAATATTTTTGTATACGATCATGAAAAGTTTACGCCTGCCGATATCTTGCAGAAGATTCACGATTATCATATTACTTCTTTGTGTGCGCCTCCTACCATCTACCGTTTCTTGATTCGTGAGGACTTGAGCAAGTTCGACCTGTCATCGTTGGAATATTGTACTACTGCCGGCGAGGCTTTGAACTATTCGGTTTATGAAACATTCAAGAAAATTACAGGCATCCGTCTGATGGAAGGATTCGGACAGACAGAAACAGCTCTTACTCTTGCTACTTTCCCATGGATGGATCCGAAACCGGGCAGCATGGGAGTGCCCAATCCGCAGTACGATATCGATTTGCTGACTCCCGACGGTCGTTCGGCCGAAGATGGTGAGCAGGGACAAATAGTTGTCCGTACCGATAAGGGCAAGCCGCTGGGATTGTTTAAGGAATATTATCGTGATCCGGAACTGACGCGTGAAGCATGGCACGACGGAGTATATTATACAGGAGATGTGGCATGGCGCGATGAAGACGGATACTACTGGTTTGTAGGTCGTGCCGATGATGTAATCAAGAGCTCGGGTTACCGTATCGGCCCGTTTGAAGTAGAAAGTGCTTTGATGACTCATCCGGCTGTTGTTGAGTGCGCCATAACCGGTGTGCCCGATGAAATACGTGGTCAGGTGGTAAAGGCTACTATCGTTCTGGCAAAGGATTACAAGCAGAAAGCCGGTCCGGAACTGATAAAAGAATTGCAGGATCATGTAAAGCGTGTGACTGCTCCTTACAAATATCCGCGCGTCATCGAGTTTGTCGACGAGCTTCCAAAGACTATCAGCGGAAAGATTCGCCGTGTGGAAATACGTGCAAAAGATACTGCAAAGTAAGGCTTTCTGAAAAGTTCTTGCTGATATTGTTGAGGCATTGCTGGGAGAGGGTAGAATCTCTCGTGGCAATGCCTTCTTTTTTTGTACAAAAAAGATTATTTTTTGTACAAATTTTCGGAAAACGTCAAGACGTTTTTATACTGTTCTCGGGAAGCATGTAATAAAAGGTCGGGAAAGATTTATGAACAGCTATTACCTTGCAGGGAAGACTATGCCGGAGTGTAAAAGACGGAGGCGGATAAAGGCGGAAGAGAAGAAAACGGCTGTTGCGGACGGCACGGCATCCTGACCGAATGCCGGACGAAAAGGAAGGGAGGGAATAAAATAAAATCGGGCGTTTCCCACGTGAAAGAAACGCCCGATTCTATATATCGGCAAGTAATAATTACTTCTTGATACGGTTGTAACGGCTCATGAACTTATCAACACGTCCTGCAGTGTCTACCAATTTAGATTTACCTGTGTAGAACGGGTGAGAGCTACTAGAGATTTCCAACTTAACACAAGGATAAGTTTCGCCTTCGAATTCTACTGTGTCTTTAGTTGCACAAGTTGAACGTGACAAGAACATGTCACCGTTTGACATGTCTTTAAATACTACCGGACGGTAGTTTTCAGGATGAATGCCTTTTTTCATTTCAGTATATACTTTTATTGTTATTATTTGCTATATGTGGTAACACTGCAAAACAAGTGTGTAATGGTCTGTTTCGGGTTGCAAAGATACTGCTTTTCTTTGAAATAGAAAATGATTTGTGCAATTTTTTATATAAAGAACTGTCGGATGTAATCCGAGGCAGGGAGCTTTTTCGGAAGATATGTCGTTTTTCATATATTATAAGGTGTAAAAATGCTTTCTTGTACGGCCTGTAATGATGAAAACAGAGGCTTGTTTTAACTTTTTGAAAGGGCGGATACGGCAGTTATATTTGTAACATACACTTTGCATACTAAGGTGTTTTTAGGCAAAATCGAAATGATTTAAGTCAAAATGTGCATGGTTGAAACACTTTTTTTATCGGCGGAAGAAAAGAGTTGTGACATTTCTTCTTAAATTTGCGTATGGAATTTAATCACTAACAATTATAAAATTTACAACAATGGTTAATTACAAAGAATTAGGCTTGGTAAACACTAGAGATATGTTTGCCAGAGCAATCAAAGGTGGATACGCTATCCCTGCATTCAACTTCAATAATATGGAACAGTTGCAGGCTATCATCAAAGCAGCTGTAGAAACAAAATCTCCGGTTATTCTTCAGGTATCTAAAGGTGCTCGTAACTATGCAAACCAGACTTTGCTGCGTTACATGGCAGAAGGTGCTGTAGAATATGCTAAGGAATTGGGCTGCGCTCATCCTGAAATCGTATTGCACCTCGACCACGGAGATTCTTTCGAACTCTGCAAATCTTGCATCGACATGGGATTCTCTTCAGTTATGATCGACGGTTCTCACCTGCCTTACGAAGAAAACGTAGCTTTGACTAAGAAGGTAGTTGACTATGCACATCAGTTCGACGTAACAGTTGAAGGTGAACTTGGTGTATTGGCTGGTGTAGAAGATGAAGTTTCTGCAGAACACCACACTTACACTAACCCTGAAGAAGTAATCGACTTCGCTACTCGTACAGGTTGCGATTCATTGGCTATCTCAATCGGTACTTCTCACGGTGCTTACAAGTTCAAACCGGAACAGTGCCACGTTGATCCGGCTACAGGTCGTCTGGTTCCTCCTCCATTGGAATTCGCTGTTCTGGACGCTGTAATGCAGAAACTTCCTGGATTCCCTATCGTTCTTCACGGATCTTCTTCAGTTCCTCAGGAAGAAGTTGATACTATCAACAAATACGGAGGTAAACTGGAAGCAGCTATCGGTATTCCTGAAGATCAGTTGCGTAAGGCTGCTAAATCTGCAGTTTGCAAGATCAACATTGACTCAGACTCTCGTCTGGCTATGACTGCTGCTATCCGTAAAGTATTCGCTGAAAAACCAGCTGAATTCGATCCACGTAAATATCTGGGCCCGGCTCGTGATAACATGGAAAAACTTTACAAGCACAAAATCATCAACGTATTGGGCTCAGACGGTAAGTTGGCTCAGTGCTAATGACAGGTAGATAATAAAGACTTTATACACCTTAATTATAATAGTGAAGCAGCTTCTCCGTGGTGGAGAGGCTGCTTTTTTTATTGAATTTGTTTGCCGACTTGCTGTGTACCGCTACCGGACAGGGAAGACACTGCTGTATAAAAGAAAATGTGCCGGAATTTATTCTATAAAATTCCAGCACATTTCTCTGTGTGTATGTGTGTTTTCGATTGATTGCTTATTTTGCAGCGAAGAATAACGAACCGTTTTGTGTGGCACGTGCTGTAGACAGTCCCATCATGTCGGGGGTAACAGTCATCGGAGTACCATCTTTCTGTTTGAATGTAATGGTTCCGTCTTCGTTCATGGTTATCAGTTCGAATGTCTGTCCTTCGGCTACCGCATTCCATGTGCGGTTTTCTTTATTGTATACTAAATCCAGAGGTTTGTCTTCTTCTCCTTTTTTAATAATGGTGTAACCGTCGGCGTTGGTACGTACAAGGTATTCACCATTTTCACCTTGGATTGTTTTTTCTGTACCTACTTGTGCAATGGGGTTTGAACCCGACCAGAATTCGATGGAGTTCAGTACTACAATGTCGGCTATGTAAGCAACTTCGTATACCGGTACGATATGAAATGCCAGAAATACGATTTCGTTTACAAATTTATTGCCTAATCCTTGATTCCAGTCTTTAAGCTTGCTCCAAAGTCCGAATGAACCGATGCAAGAGGAAAATAGAAGACTTCCGCTCATTACGGCGCAAAGAACTGTAACTTTTGTTTTTCTCATGGTTGATTCTTTTTATTGATGGAATGAAATTGATTATAGAACTTTGCACGCGTTTTACCTTAAATGTGTGTTACGTTCTGTTACAAAGTTAGAACATATTTTGAAAAATGAAATAGAAACGATGAAAAAAAACGTATCTTTGTCGCATTTTTAAGGAATATATAAAAATAAATAAAAAATAGATGAAAGAACAGAATCTCAAAAGACTGAATGATTCCCGGGCTATCCGCTGGGGAGCATTGGCTATCGTTGCTTTCACAATGATGGCTGCGTATTACGTAAATGATGTTGTTGCACCGTTGAAGACGATGCTTGAAACCGATTTGAAGTGGGATAGTAGTGAGTTTGGACTCTTTACGGGGGCATACAGCTTTCTGAATGTTTTCTTCCTGATGTTGATATGGGGTGGACTGATACTTGACCGTTTTGGTATTCGCTTCACCGGAAAACTGGCTACCATACTGATGGTGCTGGGTACAGGAGTAGAATATTATGCCATGACTGGCATGGCAGATGCTACCGGTACGATATTGGGATATAAGGTAAGTGTATTCGTGGCATCGGCTGGTTACTCTGTCTTTGGTGTGGGAGCAGAAGTTGCGGGTATCACCGTTACCAAGATGATTGCAAAATGGTTCCGTGGAAAGGAAATGGCTACAGCGATGGGTGTTCAGGTTGCGCTGGCTCGTGTGGGTTCGCAGGCTGCCTATGCAGTGGCTATCCCGATGGCGCGTGCTTACGATATTACAACTCCGGTACTGGTCGGACTGGTATGTCTGGTAGGTGGTTTGATTGCTTTCTTTGCATTTTCTGTATTGGATAAGAAGCTGGACCGTCAGATTGAGGCTGAAGTGGACAATTCTCCGGAAGAAAAATTCTCGTTCAAGGATGTTGCCAAAATTCTTTCTAATCCGGGTTTCTGGTTGATTGCCTTGCTTTGCGTATTGTTCTATTCATGTGTATTCCCGTTCCAGAAGTTTGCTTCCGAATTGATGATCAGTAAATATGGCATCGATGAAAGTGTTGCCGGATTCTTTGCCGGACTTCCTGCTTTGGGCGCTTTGTTCCTTACTCCGGTATTCGGTGGAATGGTCGATAAACGTGGTAAGGCTGCTTCTATCATGATGCTGGGTGCTGCCATGCTGATTGGGGTACATTGTATTTATGCACTGCCTTTTGTTACCAGTTCTTTGGTAGCCATCGTGCTGATGATTATACTGGGTGTTGCTTTTTCGCTGGTACCTTCTGCCATGTGGCCTTCGGTTGCCAAGATATTCCCTGCTCATCAGTTGGGCACTGCTTATGCATTGATTTTCTTTATTCAGAATATCGGATTGTGGGGTATACCTACTTTGATTGGTGTTGTGCTGGATAAATATTGTATTGTAGGAAAGGTAAATGGTGCGAATCTATACGATTATACGTTGCCGATGTGCATCTTTACAGGTCTTGCAGTGCTGTCATTGATAATCGCCTTTGCGCTGAAAGTAGCCGACAAGAAGTTCGGATACAAACTGGAAGAGGCTAACATAAAATAATTGCTTTTGGATTATAAGCAGGAAACGGACTGTTCCTGAAAAAATGATTGATAAAATACCTCTGCAGGTGGACTTCTGCGGAGGTGTTTTTTTTATGTGTAAGGCTTTATCGCAGAGAAAAAAAGTAATGGGGCTGTACCGAGGATTAATTGACGGTGCAGCCCCATGACTTTTTTTAGTATAATTGGAATCAGTCTTTTTCTATCTTCAGAATTGCTCCAGTTGCCGGATTGAATACAACGCGTGTATTGATTTTCTTATTGAACAGGTCATTAACCAATACTTCAGTTGAACCGAATTGGGTAACGGGCAAATCGTTTTCGAAATATTTCTTTCCCTGATAGCTTACAGAAACATGTCCTTTTCCTGGAATGTTGTAGATGGCTCCTTCGGGTTTTTTCTTTTTCTTACCGTCGTCGGTTGCGGCTGGCAGCGGAACTGTGCTGTTGATACTGATATATATCGGGTCACCTGCCAGATTATCGGTAGACAAAGCTCCCAGTAAGCGAGAAAAACGTAAGACGATTTTATCTTTTACATTGTCTTCTGGAGTGACACGGACTGTAAATACCTTGTCTTCACGGTCGGTTGTTCCGGCAAACATTTGCGTCAGTGCCTTTTCCTGCTTGTCGAGATTGTCGATAATCAGTTTCAAGGATGCTCCGTCTTTAGGCATCGTGTCAGCTTGTCCACGCAGAATCAAGTTCTTGCTTTCGCGTATATTGTAGATTTCCTTAGCTGTAAGTTCCGCCATCTTTGCCGTAGAACCTGCCATCAGAATTTCCTCTGTCATGTACTTGCGTGTACTTTCGTGAGGAAGAGGCTTTTCCAATTCGTAGTCTTGCTTTTGTTCGTACTCTTTCGGGAACGTAGTGTTTATGGCTTTGGCAATGCCGTCTTCAGTCAGTTCGATGTTAGACAGTACACTTTTGTCCTTCAGTTTAATGATATATGCCTGAGTGGAATCGGGTACTCCGGCCGAACGAACATCAATTTGTTTAATTTCCCAGTACGTTTCAGGCTGGGGATTTACGTTGTTCATGCGCAGGTAACGATTGGCATACTGGCATAACTCTCCCGGCTGGTAGGTGATGCGTGTAGCAATAATGTTGACTTCCAGTGCAGTCTTAGGCAGGAAGTATACGATTCCTTCATCACTGCCCGGAGTGTATATGTTTATGTCTTGTGCTGCAATATGTGCTGAACATGCCAACAACCCCAATGCAATAATCGTTCTGTTCATAATAGTTTGTTATTTAGTTTCTGTAATATTTTTCCACGCTTCAGGCAAAGCTTCAATGATGTCACTTGCTGTCATGCTGATTTCTCCTGCTCGGTAGCGGGCTATATCGCCAGCCAGGCCGTGTACATATACCGCTATGCGACAAGCATTTTCTGGTGCATAACCTTGTGAAAGCAGGGCAAGAATGATACCTGTCAATATATCGCCGCTTCCTCCGGTTGCCATGCCCGGATTACCTGTCGGATTGAAATAACAGTTTCCTTCGGGAGTGATGACAACGGTATAGGCGCCTTTCAGTACAATATAGCATTGCAGGTAGGCAGAAAGTTCTTTAGCCTTTGTCAGTCGTTCGAAGCTGTTGTTGCATCTTCCGATAATACGTTCCAGTTCTCCGATATGAGGTGTCAGGATGGTACGTTTCGGGATGCGGTTCAGGTAATTGCGGTGCGTGCTGAATATATTCAGAGCATCGGCATCGAGTACCAATGGTATGAAACATTCTTTCAGTTGGTCGAATGTAGCAAGTGCGGTTTCTTCTTCTTGTCCCAGTCCCGGACCGATAGCAAGTGCCTGGAAGTTGTCCAGGTCTACGGGTTCGGCAAAGTAAAGTTCATGCACGTCGTTCTGTACCATAGCTTCGGGAACGGTGGCTTGCACAATATCATGGTTGCGCACAGGAGTGTGGACAGTCAGCAGTCCGATGCCCGAGCGCAGGCAAGCGCGTGCTGCAAGGACGGAAGCTCCTGCCATACCGTATGAACCGGCAATCAGCAGCCCGTGTCCGAAATTACCTTTATGCGCAAAACGTCCGCGTGGTTTTATCATCTGGCGTATGTCGTCAGCTTCGGTTATGGTATAGGGAGTTACTGCTTCTTCGATGAAAGTCTTATTGATGCCGATATCCAGTAATTTCCATTCGCCTACGATATCTTCGTTTTCGGGGAAAAGGAAGGAAAGCTTAGGCAACTGTATGCTTAATGTAAGATCGGCACGGATAATGTTCTGGCGGATATTGTTTGAATTGTCTTCTCCCATCAATCCTGAAGGGAGATCGATGGAAACGACGGTAGATTGTGATGCGTTGATATATTTCACGACCGATGCAAATCCGCCACTTAACGGTTTGTTCAGACCGGAACCGAAAAGTCCGTCTACTACAATATCGTCTTTGGTCAGTTTTGGAGGATCGAAGCTGGTACTGATTTCGTGGTAATTGGAGAAACCACATTCCTGTAAGCGTTGTACGTTCTTCATGCAGTCGTCCGATAATACACCGGTGATGTTGAACAAATAGACTTCTACAGTATAGCTTTTCTGGAACAGCATACGTGCCACGGCTACGGCATCGCCACCGTTATTTCCTGAACCTGCAAATATAACAATGCGATGGGATTTATCCCAGCGGCGGCAGATTTCTTCAGTAAGCAGTGAGGCTGCTTTCTCCATCAGATTGATGGAAAGTATGTTTCCTTGGGCGATAGTATAAGCATCCGCCTCTTTTTGTTGAGTGCAACTAAGTATTTTCATCTTTATTCTCAATAGCTATTTGTCGGTAAAAGTACGAAAAAAGTATAGAAGTTTGAGGGATAATTCGTATTTTTGTCCCAATTTTATAAAGTTATATATTATGAGTGTAATTCAGATCAAAGATAAACGCTTTAAGACTTTTATTCCTGAGGAGAAGATATTAACGGAAGTTGCCCGTGTGGCTGACGAAATCAATCGTGATTTATCTGGTACTAACCCGCTTTTTATAAGTGTACTGAATGGCTCGTTTATGTTTACCGCCGATCTGATGAAGCACTTGACTATGCCTTGTGAGGTGTCTTTTGTGAAGCTGGCTTCGTATGCAGGTACGTCTTCCACAGGAAAGGTGAAGGAACTGGTAGGCCTGGGCGATGACATTACCGGACGTACAGTTGTAATTGTTGAAGATATTGTCGATACGGGACTTACTATGAAGCAGTTGGTAGAAACGCTTCGTGCACATAATCCGAAAGAAATCAGAATCGCTACATTGCTGGTGAAGCCTGATAAACTGAAGGTGGATCTGGATATTCATTATGTAGCAATGAATATTCCGAACGATTTTATCGTTGGATATGGACTGGATTATGACGGATTGGGACGTAACTACCGTGACATTTATACAGTGATAGAATAATTATTCATAAATTAAATAAAGGTAAGAAAGATGTTGAACATTGTAATTTTCGGTGCACCGGGTTCAGGTAAAGGAACTCAGAGTGCTCGTATTGTAGAGAAATATGGCTTGAACCACATCTCTACTGGTGACGTTTTGCGTGCAGAAATCAAGAATGGTACAGAACTGGGTAAGACTGCCAAAGGATATATCGATAACGGTCAGTTGATTCCGGATGCTTTGATGATTGATATTCTGGCTAGCGTATTCGATAGCTTCAAAGATAGCAAAGGTGTTATTTTCGATGGTTTCCCACGTACAATCGCTCAGGCTGAGGCTCTGAAAGAAATGTTGAAGGTTCGTGGTCAGGAGGTTTCTATCATGCTTGATCTGGAAGTACCCGAAGATGAACTGATGACTCGTCTGATTAAGCGTGGACAGGAATCAGGTCGTGCTGACGATAATGAAGAAACTATCAAGAAACGTCTGGTAGTTTATCATTCTCAGACTGCTCCTCTGATTGACTGGTATAAGAATGATGGTAAGTATTGCCACATCAACGGTCTGGGCTCAATGGATGGTATCTTTGCAGATATTTGCACAGCTATCGACAAACTTTAATTAAGTGACATAAAAACGGAGAATGCAGGAACTTCCGTTTGGAGGTTTCTCGTTCTCTTTTTTAATAAATAGTAGTGCGGAACAGACTGAGAGGATAGTCTGTGAACCGTATACTTTTCAGAAGGACCGTTTGACTGACGGTCGGCTTTTTTAATTTTTCAAAGAAATATTATGGCTGAATCGAATTTTGTTGATTATGTAAAAATCTACTGCCGCTCCGGTAAGGGAGGGCGCGGCTCGGTACACATGCGCCGTGAGAAATATATGCCCAACGGAGGTCCTGACGGTGGCGACGGTGGTAGAGGAGGTCATGTTATCTTGCGGGGAAACCGCAATTACTGGACTTTGCTGCACCTGAAATATGAGCGTCACGTGTTTGCTGAACACGGAGGAAATGGCTCGAAAAACAAGAGTTTCGGAAAAGATGGTGCCGACAAGGTTATTGAAGTACCGTGCGGTACTGTGGTATACAATGCCGAAACAGGCGAATATGTGTGCGACATTACCGAAGACGGACAGGAAGTCATTCTCTTGAAAGGAGGGCGTGGAGGACTGGGCAACTGGCACTTCCGTACAGCTACTCGTCAGGCACCGCGTTTTGCGCAACCTGGTGAGCCGATGCAGGAGATGACTGTTATTTTGGAATTGAAACTATTGGCAGATGTCGGTCTGGTTGGCTTCCCGAATGCCGGAAAGTCGACTCTTTTGTCTACCGTATCAGCTGCACGTCCGAAAATTGCTAATTATCCGTTTACTACACTGGAACCTAATCTGGGTATCGTATCTTATCGTGACGGCAAGTCGTTCGTCATGGCTGATATCCCGGGTATCATAGAAGGTGCAAGTGAAGGTAAAGGACTTGGACTTCGTTTTTTGCGTCATATTGAACGCAACTCGTTGTTGTTGTTCATGGTTCCCGGCGATTCTGATGATATCCGTCGCGAATATGATATTTTGCTGAATGAGCTGGCTAAGTTTAATCCGGAGATGCTCGACAAGCAACGGGTGCTTGCAATTACGAAGTGTGACATGCTGGACGAAGAATTGATAGAGATGCTGACACCGACATTGCCCGAAAATATACCTCATGTATTTATTTCGTCTGTTGCCAATATGGGCATTCAGCAGTTGAAAGATATCTTGTGGGAAGAATTGAACAAAGACAGCAACCGTTTGGAAGGACTTCGTCAGGCATCTATCGTGCACCGTGCGAAAGATGTAACCAAGCTTCAGGAAGAGTTGAAGGAAATGGGTGAGGATGAGGACTTCGATTATGAATATGAGGATGCTGACGATGATGAAGATTTTGACTACGAGTATGAGGAAGTAGATTGGGACGACGAACCGCAGAAGTGATGATTCAGTATTCAAACGATAAAAGAATGTTGGAGTATGGTTTGATGAAATCGTACCCCGGCATTTTTTGTTTTTCCACAACTCGCCATGGCGGGTATAGTACAGGAAAGTATGCTTCCTTTAATTGTAATAGTTACTGCGGAGATACACAGGAGAATGTTTTGGCAAACAGACAGTTATTGTGTGATTTGCTGCCGGGCACAGAAAAGGAATTGATTATACCGCATCAGGTGCATCGTACGGAAGTACGGATTATCGATCATGAATTTCTTGATAGGCCGGAAGCAGAAAGAACCTCATTGCTGGAAGGGGTGGATGCACTGGTAACTGATGTCTCTGGAAAATGTATCTGCATATCAACAGCCGACTGTGTGCCTGTGATGTGTTTCGATGTGAAGCATCGTGTTGTTGCTGCAATACATGCAGGCTGGCGAGGGACGGTTGCTCGTATCGTTACCAGAACTTTGGAAATTATGAGTTGTACTTATGGGACTCAAGGTAAGGATGTGATAGCATGTATTGGCCCAAGTATATCGCTGGAAGCTTTCGAAGTGGGCGATGAAGTATATGATTGTTTTAAACAGAGTGGTTTTGATATGGAGCATATCGCTTTCCGTAGTGACAAATGGCATATTGATTTGTGGGAGGCGAACCGATTGCAGTTACTTGATTTTGGAGTATTACCTTCGAATATTGAGATAAGTGGCATTTGTACCTGGAAAGAAAATTCGGATTTCTTTTCCGCGCGCAGGCAGGGTATTGCTTCGGGACGTATTCTTTCAGGTATTATGTTGGAGTCTGTTTAATTGTACAGTCTATTTTTGTCGTAGTTTGTATTGAACAGGAGTTTTGTTGAAGTAATAATAAAATCAGTATACAATGAAGAAATTAACCATAGAAGTATCCGATGAGCTGAAGCATGCATGGCCTCAGTTTCGTGGAGCTGCAGTTTTTGCTACGGTAAAAAATACAGCATATAATGAAGAGCTGTGGAAACGTATCGGGGAGTTTACAGCTTTGTATCGCTCTAAATATACAACCGACTCCATTAAGGAAATGCCGGCTATTCAGGCAACCCGACAGGCTTATAAGAAATGTGGGAAAGATCCTAGTCGTTACCGTCCTTCTTCGGAAGCTCTGTGTCGTCGTATATTGAGAGGTATTCCTTTGTATCAGATAGATACATTGGTAGATTTGATTAATCTGGCTTCAATATATAGCGGACATTCCATCGGAGGCTTCGATCTGGACAAGATACAGGGCGATCGGCTGGTATTAGGTATCGGTAAGGCGGGAGAACCTTATGAGGGAATCGGTCGTGGCGAGCTGAATATAGAAGGTATGCCGGTATATCGTGATGCTGTAGGGGGTGTGGGAACTCCTACCAGCGATAATGAACGCACGAAGATAAGTGAAAGCACCACACATCTGCTTGCTATTATGAACGGATATAGTGGAAGTGAGGGGCTGGAAGATAATGTTAATTATATGATTGGCTTACTGAAAGAGTTTGCCGATGCCCAGGATGTTGAACTTGTATTTTTTGAGTGATGAAACGAATAGTACGAGCTGGATTGTTACTGTGTGGATGGTTGGGATGTATATTATCTGTATATGCAGCAGAGCCTGATCCGAAAGGATTTTCGGTAATGGAGCGCAACCATATTCGTGTAAAGACTCCTGAGCTTTTTGCTAAGGGGAATAGTTTTGAAATTCATTTAGAGAACCTTCCGGATTCAGCATTTTGTTTTCCATTGCCAAAAGGAAAGGTGATATCTGCATATGGAGCGCGAGGTGGACATAGTGGATCGGATATAAAGACTCGTGCGAATGATACCATTCGCTGTGTCTTCGATGGGATAGTACGTATGGCAAAGCATTATGGCGGATATGGCAAGGTCGTTGTTGTGCGGCATGCTAACGGGCTGGAAACCATTTACAGTCATAATTCGAAGAATTTGGTAGCTGTTGGTGATACGGTAAAGGCCGGACAACCTGTCGGGCTGACAGGACGCACCGGGCGAGCTACAACAGAACATTTGCATTTTGAAATAAGGGTGAACGGACAACATTTGAATCCGAGTATTCTTTTTGATATGAAAACGGGAACTCCTTTAAAGCGTACGCTTGTGTGTACCAAGAATGGAAATCATGTAAAATTAGTACCGAAAAAATAAATTAAAAGAAAAAGGTAAAATATATGGATATAGAGAAAATACTTACAGAGGGAATTGTCTTTAAAGGAAGCAAGTCGCCTTCGGCAAAGAAGGAAGATAAGGTAAAGACAAAGGCGAAGAAAAAAACGTATATTACTGGACTGCATGGCTCTGGATCGGCTAAAATGAAAGCAGAATATCGCCGCAGACGGGCTAACCGTCATAAGAATGGATAAGGCTAATAACGTAGCACTAGACATATTTTGTATAACTAACTAATTTTTTATGTAATCATGAAGAAAATTTTAATGCTTGTGGTTGTGTTGATGGCTGCTTTGTCGTCGTATGCACAGGAAATGTATTTGGGAGGTGGTATCAGTCTTTGGAGAGATTGTGATGCCGACATTAATACATTCTCGATTTCGCCTGATTTCGGTTATAACTTGAATGAACGTTGGGCTATAGGTGGAGAGTTATCGTATTCTCATAAGGGTACTACATCTTATGATGATGAGCATGCAAAAATATCCTCACATATAAATAGTTTTGCGATAGCTCCGTATGCTCGTTATTCTTTCTATGAAAACAAAATTGTACGTTTGTTTATCGATATGGGTTTAGGCTTTTCTACTTCAAAAGCTGAACATGGAGATGCTGTGAATGGTTTTGAAATCGGTTTGAAGCCGGGGCTGGCTGTTAAGTTAAATCATAGCTTCAGCTTTATCACTAAAGTTGGTTTTGCTGGTTATCGTGATGATTATTTCAAAGGATCTGATGGCTTTGGCGTAACTCTCGAGGGAGAGAATATTTCTATCGGTATCGATTATGAATTTTAATGCAACCTTTTTAAAGGTATAATCAGGCAAGAAAGTCTGTATGGGTTGTATAACCGTTGCCCCTGTTGTATATTTTGTTCGATTCATACAGCAGGGGTAATTTATTTTCAGTTAGGAAAGAACAAGATGTAAAAAAGTCGGATATTATAGTCATTATGGTTGTTTCGTGATTCTTTTTCCAAAATTTAGATTGTGAATGTTGAGTGATATGCTTATATTTGTTTTTAGAAGCTTTTTCTCAATGACCTTAATTGGAATAAGCGTATCTTATTTTCTCAACAATAAACAGTCTTGACTATGAAAAAACTGTATCTCTTAGTATTATGTGTTCTGTCGGCAATGTTTGTCAACGCACAAGAAACAATGTGGAATTTAAAAATTGGTTTAGGAGCTTCTTCGTGGATGGGAGATGGTTATGGACCGGCAAAAGCTTTGTTTAACCAGCGTATCGGAGTCGGGGTGGATATACCACTTACAGGATGGGTGTCTTTTCAGACAGGGTTAAACTGGACTTCGAAGGGTGCAAAATATTCGTTGATGGGTGATACGAAGCAAACTGTCAACCAGAATTATTTTGAAATGCCGATTTTGGCTGCTTTTCATATAGGAACTCCTAAAAACTTTGATGTTGTGATAGCCGGAGGTGGGTACATCGGTTGTGGTATTGTAGGTAAAACTGAACAGAAAACGGATGATGTTACTTCGTCCTGGGCTACTTTCAATGATGCTTGTTTGAATAATGTGAAAATATGGGATGGTCTTCGTCGTTTCGATGCAGGTATACAAGCGGGTGTGAACCTTGATTTCCGTCATTATCTGGTAGGTATAGAAGGTGAATTTGGTTTGGCTCGTATGTGGAAACACGGACCTCGTAACTTGGCTATTTTCGCTACGGTAGGATATAAATTCTGAGTGAAGGAACAGATAAACAAAAAGGCGGACAACAACCGGAAAAAGAGTGCCGGTGTTGTCCGCCTTTATCGTTTGTGAGTTATTGCGGTTTATTAATGGTGGAACAAGCGGATACCTGTAAATGCCATGGCAATACCATATTTGTCGCAAGTAGCGATTACATGATCATCACGTACGGATCCTCCTGCCTGTGCAATGTATTCTACACCACTTTTGTGAGCACGTTCAATGTTGTCACCGAAGGGGAAGAATGCGTCTGAACCCAGTGAAACACCTTTCAGTGTATTCAGCCATGCACGTTTCTCTTCGCGAGTCAAAACTTCCGGCTTTTCGGTAAAGAACTGCTGCCATACACCGTCGGCAAGCACATCGTCATGCTCGTCGCTGATATAAACATCGATGGTATTGTCACGGTCGGCACGACGGATTTTTTCTACCCATGGCAAGTTCAGAACTTTCGGATGCTGGCGCAGATACCAGACATCTGCCTTGTTTCCAGCCAGACGGGTACAGTGGATACGGCTCTGTTGTCCGGCTCCGATACCGATAGCCTGTCCGTCTTTTACGTAACATACGGAGTTCGACTGGGTATATTTCAGTGTAATCAGGGCAATCATCAGATCGCGGCGTGCAGATTCGGGGAAGTTCTTATTCTGAGTAGGAATGTTGGCAAACAGATTGTCACCGTTCAGCTTGATTTCGTTACGTCCTTGTTCGAATGTAATACCGAACACATCTTTGTGTTCTATCGGTGCAGGACGGTAGGACGGATCTATCTTGATAATATTGTATGTACCCTTACGTTTGCTTTTCAGTATTTCCAGCGCTTCGTCTGTATAGCCCGGAGCAATCACTCCATCGGAAACTTCACGGTGAATGAAACGGGCGGTAGCTTCATCACACACGTCGCTCAGTGCGATGAAATCACCATATGAAGACATACGGTCGGCTCCACGGGCACGTACGTATGCATTTGCCAGCGGAGAAAGTGGAAGATCGTCTACGAAGTAAATCTTTTTCATCGTATCGTCCAGTTCCAGACCGATGGCTGCACCTGCAGGGCTGACATGCTTAAACGAGGTTGCGGCCGGAAGTCCGGTAGCTTCTTTCAGTTCTTTCACTAACTGCCATCCGTTCAGTGCATCCAGGAAATTGATGTATCCGGGACGTCCGTTCAATACTTCGATAGGCAGTTCTCCTTCTTGCATAAAAATACGTGCCGGTTTCTGGTTAGGATTACAGCCGTACTTCAATTCGAGTTCTTTTGCCATAATTTATATGTTTTAGTTGCTTGTCTACAAAATTACGGAATATTTTCGGCTTATTGAAAAAACTTTCTACCTTTGTGACGCATTGGTTCAAAAGGTTATCTCTTTTTCACTGGATAATCTGATGATTAAAAGGGAATCAGGTGCAAGTCCTGAACAGTCCCGCTGCTGTAAATTCCGTGTATATTGCAGGCAATCGCTTAAGCCACTGGAATGATTTTCCGGGAAGGTAGTCTGCAATAGGAATGAGTCAGAAGACCTGCCATGCATAGTTTCTTCACAGCTTTCGAGGAAAAAGCGTGGGATGATCTGTCGGTACATATTCTTTCTGTTCACCCCGATGCTTTATTTTCGTAAGCGATGCAGAAGCGGAGAATCCGTTGGCTGTAATTATAATGTATGAAAAAATGAGGTATATCGTATGTAGTTGGATAATGCTGGTCGGGTTTGCAGCGAGATGTTATGGCGGGCAGGATGTAGATACCACGAAGGTTTATTACATACCGGAGGTGGTGGTGTCCGACCGTTACCAGACGCGTGAAGTACGTTCGGCCGCTCCTCTCCAGATTTTTTCCCGTGAGGAACTGAAAACGCTGAATGTGATGCAGGTGTCCGATGCCGTGAAACATTTTTCGGGAGTAACGGTAAAAGATTACGGGGGGATAGGAGGACTGAAAACGGTTTCCATCCGAAGTCTGGGAGCACAGCATACGGTAGTGGGATACGACGGGATTGCTGTAACCGACTGTCAGACCGGTCAGGTGGATATCGGGCGTTTTTCGTTGGAGAACGTAGACCGTCTGATGTTAAGTAACGGGCAAAGTGATCAAATTTTTCAGCCTGCCCGGTTCTTCGCTTCGGCTGGAGTTTTAAATATCCAAACACTGACTCCTGTTTTTCATGACGATAAGCCGACAAATCTCAGTGCTTCGCTGAAATCGGGCTCGTGGGGATTGCTGAATCCTTCGCTCTTGCTGGAGCAGAAGCTGGGAGCGAAATGGGCACTGACGGCCAATGCCGAATGGATGTCGTCCGACGGGCACTACCCTTATACTTTATATTATGGCGATGAAGGCGATCAGTCCAGCCGTGAAAAGCGTAAAAATACCGATGTACAGACCTTTCGTGCTGAGGCCGGCTTGTTTGGTAATTTCTCCGATACGGAACAGTGGAGGCTGAAGGCTTATTATTACCAGTCATCTCGTGGACTTCCCAATGCGACTACACTGTATTACGATTATTCCTCCCAGCATTTATGGGACAAGAATATGTTTGTCCAAAGCCAGTATAAGAAAGAGTTCAACCGTAAGTGGGCCTTTCAGGCATCGGGTAAATGGAACTGGATGTACCAGCATTATCTGGACCCTGATTATAAAGGAACTACCGGACAGAGTGAAAACAGTTATTTCCAGCAGGAGTATTATCTTTCGGCAGCCGTACTTTTCCGTGCGTTGGATTGTCTTTCTTTTTCTCTTTCGACCGACGGAAGTGTTAACCGCATGAACTGCGACTTGAAAGATTTTGCCAAGCCTGTACGCTATTCGTGGCTCACCGCGCTGGCGGGCAAATATGTCAATGAGTGGATGACACTTTCGGCTTCTCTGTTGTCGACAGTGGTTTATGAGGATGTAGCCAAAGGTAATAGTGCCGGAGGGCATCGGAAATTGTCCCCATATGCCAGTGTATCGTTTAAGCCGTTTGCTTCCGAAGATTTTCGTATTCGTTTTTTCTATAAAGATATTTTCCGCTTGCCGAGTTTCAATGACTTGTATTACGGACAGACAGGGAACATTCGTCTGAAACCGGAAAATGCCAGTCAGCTGAATGTCGGGCTGACATACAGCAAGCATGTATCCGACTGGCTTCCTTATGTTTCGGCTACGGTGGATGCTTATTCCAACCGGGTGACAGATAAGATAGTGGCTATACCTACCAAGAATCTGTTTATCTGGAGCATGGTCAATCTCGGTAAGGTCGATATAAAGGGAATAGACTTTACGGCAAGCCTGAGCATACAGCCGGTGGAAAAGTATGTGCTGACTCTGTCGGGAAATTATACGTACCAGCGGGCATTGGATGTCACCAATCCGGATCTTTCTACGCTGGAAGGAAAGACCTATAAGCATCAGATTGCGTATACACCACGTGTTTCGGGCTCCGGACAGGCCGTACTCGAAACGCCGTGGGTCGATTTGTCGTACTCCATGCTGTTTTCGGGCAAGCGTTATGCACTGGGACAGAATATAGCCAAGAACCGGTTGAATGGATATACCGATCACAGTGTGTCTGCCCGTCGCGGTTTTCGATGGGGAAAGACTGATATTTCCTTGTCAGTCGAGGTACTGAATCTGGCAAATAAGAATTATGAAATTGTGAAAAACTTCCCGATGCCCGGACGGTCTTTCCGTATCACGGTCGGGGTTAAATATTGATGTGCATGAAGAAGCTGGTTTTTATAATATGTTCGCTGGCTCTCCTGTTTGCCGGTTGCGACGATCTGGAAGATAAACCTTATGTGGCAGGTGAGGCGAACGGGGTAGTCGAGGATTACGGAACGGCGGAAATGTATATATTGAACGAGGGACTGTTTAACCTGAATAACAGTACGCTGGCAAGGTATTCGTTTCAGACGGGGACTTGTTCGTACGATTATTTCCGTGCGCTGAATCATCGCGGGCTGGGAGATACGGCCAATGACATGGATATTTACGGCAGTAAGTTGTATATAGTTGTGAATGTTTCAAGTACGGTAGAGGTAGTAGACCTTCAGACAGGGCTTTCCATCAAACAGATTCCGATGCTGACCGATAATGGTAGTTCCCGTCAGCCTCGTGCTATTACTTTTGAGGAAGGAAAGGCCTATGTCTGTTCTTACGATGGAACAGTAGCCCGTATCGATACGACTTCGCTGGAGATAGACGGCATCACGGAAGTGGGTCGTAATCCGGAGGATTTGTGTGTGCAGGACGGTAAACTTTACGTTTCCAATTCTGGAGGATTGGACTGGGCTGGGATAGGAGTAGACCGTACGGTTTCTGTTGTCAATCTGTCGACCTTTACAGAAAGCAAGAAGATAGAGGTCGGTCCCAATCCGGGGAAAATATTGGCTGGTCCTGATCATAGTGTGTGGGTTGCCACTCAAGGCGAACAGATAGAACAAGGCGACTATAAGCTGGTGAAGATAAACACGCAGTCGGATGTAGTGGAAAAGATATATGATGAGCCGGTCATGGACTTTGCCTTCGATTACAACACGGCTTATCTCTATAATTACGATTACGCTACCGGACAGACGGCCTTCAAGGTTTTCAATCTGACTACAGGGGAGGTGGTGAGAAGCCAGTTCATCACCGACGGTACTCGGATAGAGCGTCCGTTTTCCATTCAGGTGAATCCGTATAGCAGTAATATATATATCACAGAAGCCTACAATTATCAGGTAGACGGTGATTTGTTGTGCTTCACACCTGAGGGTGAGCTCATGTTCCGTTTGAGCGGGGTAGGGTTGAACCCGAATACCGTACTGTTCCGCGATGAGGCAGCCAATGTCGATACGCCGGAGAATCCGGATGATTCGGACGGGATGGCTGCCTATGCCGATAAGGTGCTCGATTATGTTCCGGCACCTACGCAGTATATGAATACGACTACTACGGCTTACGTTGAAGGTTTTACGACCAAACAGCAGGTATTGGACTATGCCACCGAGCGGCTTCAGAAGAAGTCCTTGTTATCGTTGGGGGCATATGGAGGATATATCGTGTTGGGCTTTTCTCAGCCTGTGCCGAATGTCGCCGGAGAGTACGATTTCAAGATTTACGGTAACGCCAACTACAATCCGAATGCCTGGCAGGATCGTCTGGGAGGAAGTGCCGAACCGGGTATCGTACTGGTGTCGAAAGATGAGAACGGCAACGGTCTGCCCGATGATACGTGGTATGAATTGGCTGGCAGTGAGTACGGAAAGAATACGGAAATTCGTAATTACGAAATAACCTATTATCGTCCTGAGCCCGAAGATGCGGATGTGCGCTGGACGGATAATCAGGGAAACGAAGGCTATGTGTATCGGAATACGTTCCATCAGCAGGCTTCGTATTATCCGCTTTGGGAAGAAAGTGACCGCTTGACGTTCCGTGGAACTCGTCTGAAAGACAATGCCGTTGATGAAAATGGAGTTTGGGTAGGCTATGCTTACGACTGGGGGTATGCCGATAATCACCCTAACAGTACGGAAATGTCGAAGTTCAAGATAGACTGGGCGGTAGATGCCCAGGGTAACAAGGTAACTCTCGATGAGATTGATTTTGTGAAGATTTATACGGCAGTCAACCAATATTGCGGACAGATAGGAGAGCTTTCTACCGAGATTACCGGAATAGAGAATTTGCATTATAAGAAATGAACAGTAAACTATATTTATTCATTTAATTAATTAAACGACAGATGAAAAAGTTATTTTTTGTTTTGTACGCATGCTTATGCGTAGGATTGTGGAGTTGTAGTGATGATGAAACACCAACAGTGCCTGAGAAGCAGGATGTGGTAGTTAGTTTCGAAGACAAGCTGACAGAAGCTAATACGGCGTTTGCTCCCACAGAGGGTGAACAATACAATGACTGGTATAAACTTACATCGTTTACAGACAGTAAATCGTTGGTTAAGTGTAACAGCTATTTTAGCGACACTTGGGGATTCGGCGGCGGATTTACATATACCAATACCACCGATGTAACTACTCCGGGCTATTTAAATCTCAGTGCTATAACAGGTAAGGGTAAAGAAGGTAGTGTATATCTTACCGTAGCATTGTCGAATCCTACACAATTGGATAACTTGCAGACAGATAAGTATCAGTTCAAGGGTGCTTACATTACCAATACGACTTACGATTATCTGGCAATAAAAGATGGAAACGATGGCAGTGGAGTGGTAAAAGGTCCCTTTACCGATGGAGATTATTTTACAGTAACAGCTATCGGTCATGATGCTTCTGGTGAAGAAGTCGGAAGAAGTACTTTCTATCTGGCAGACTATCGCGATGGAAAGAGTTCGGTTGTAAATACTTGGGAATGGTTCGACTGGACTCCGCTGGCAGGTGCTGCTTATGTTACTTTCGAGATGGAATCTACCGATACAGGAGAGTATGGCATGAATACTCCGAACTATTTCTGTCTGGATGGTATTACATTGACTGAAAAATAAGGTTTTATCTTCCTTACTCTAATTAGGAGGGTGACTGTATGTCAAAACTGACTTTTGGTAAAGATGGGGTTCTGCTTTTAAGACGTAGGCAACTCATGATACCAAGAGAAAGGGAAAATGGTCCAAACCAAAGTGATCTTCCGGAAAATGACGGAATAGCTACAGGGACCTGAAAGGGGGGCCGTCTTAACTTACTAAAGTAATAATCGTATAGATTGAAACTTAATAGTAAAAAATCTCCTGCTTTTAGCCATATAAATAAACGAAGGCTAAAGCAGGAGGTTTGTTTGTTGTAACTTATAGATTGTTATTGCTGTCCGATAAAAATTGTCAAACCACTAATCATACTCTGATATCAAACTGACTACGTAACAACTTCAGTAAAAGGGTTTGGCATCGTCTTTTCTTTTGCCTTTGAGCTGTACCGCTCTTAGCCATCTTGGTTAGGCAACAGACTCTTAATCAGCTTTTTTTGTTTTTCAGGTTTTCGGTCTTTAAGTCAAGTTTATCTATGCTAAAATGGAGTGATTGCTGTCATTTATTAGGCAGATCATTTTTCGGAAAGCGGTTCCGCATAAATGCGAACTGTTGGCCAACTGTCATCAATCCGAAGCTGTACGATGCGTGTCTGTTCTGTTTCCCAAATAGCCAGAGGAGTTGCATAGTCAGGATGATAATCAAAATCGGTTGTATATGCTTCTGTCAGTTCGGGGGAATTTCTGTCAATGGAAGGAGTACCGTATATTCTTGTTATGTAGCGGTAAAGTGCCTCAGATGATTTTTCGTAGAATTCCTGTTCGTCTTCGCCGGCAGAATTAAATACGTAAAGGTTCCACCCTGGCACACCATTGTCGGACAACTGATTATAATATGTCAATTCGAAGTTGTTGTTGAACAGGTTTACGGTACCAGTTCCCGTCTGCCCTGTTTCATCGGGAAATTCGTTCCATTTCCAGCCTAAAAAGTCTTTTGTAACGACTTGCAGGTCGAGTGTATCACTTCTGAAGGTTTCTTTTTGGTCTTTATATCCTGCCAGATATGTTTTGTACTCGCCGGGATAATAAAAGCAGTGACTCCATTGGAAAAACTTTTTATTCTGTTCCATGATACAGAATGAGTGGAGATTTTTGTCTTTATCTTCTACTATCCACGCAATTGAATCAAACTGATGGGATATGTCCAGCATGGAAACGGTACGATTGAACGAAATTGAAAAAACGGTCAGATCCAGCAAGTTGCAGGTTGTCTTATCCGTATGTAACTGAAAGGTCAGACTTCCGTTTTCCGGCGTTTCTGTTTCAGGGTTTTCACTGTTCCCTGTATTGCCTGTGATTTCGGATAATTCAGTGCTCTTTTCACATCCACATAAGGTGATGAGGCACAGCATAGGTAGTAATATCGCTTTCTTCATGCTCATAATGCTGTTACAAATTCATATCTTGTATATTCTGTAAATGAGTTGTCTTTGCTTAGTTCCAGATAAACCTTTCCTGAATCTTTTGAATAATAAAAACGGAAATAGAGGAACAGAGGATCATTGCCATCGGCTGGTTTTATTAATAAACTTCTGTTGGGGAGCAAGATAGACATCAGACCTTGGAAGCTGGCATATTTGTTATCTTTCTTATAGTAGATAAAGTAATCATCATCGGTTCGTTGGTAAAGCTCGATGGTGGAAAAGTTTTCATCTTCTTCGTTAATGACGCCATCCTGTGAATAGACGGACTTCCATTTGCCATAGAACGGACTGGCATGGTTGAATTCTCCGTCGCCTTGTATTGTCAGTTTCTCTGCATCCGCCTGACAGATGAGGTCTTTGGTAGTCATATTGAATAGCAGTTGGATGCCGTCTTTGGTCCTGAACCACGAGTATTTCTGACTTTCCCAAATACCGGAAGCATTGAAGGTGAAACATTCGGCACCGCCATCAGGAGCGAAAGTATAATAGAAAGTAGAGCCGGTAAAATGGTTGTGTGCGTCAGTTGCAAGCCAGGAACCGATAACGGGACAATCGAGAATATACGACAGCTGGGGATTTTTCAACTGAAGAGTTGCTCCATAAAACGAATAGTTACAATCTTTTATGGATTTGCCGTTGTCAAAATCAATGTACAATTGATTGTTGGAACAGTACCATTCCAGTGTACCGTCATCATAAGACCCTTTGCCGTTTTTTTCGAAAATGAGCGTCTGGGAAAAATCGCTGTCATTGCCCGAAGCATATTTCCACTTACCCTCCAGTTGCCAGTCGTAGCTTTTGGTAGTATTTTCTATTTCCTCTCCGCCGGGAGCGTTGGAGGGAGTTTCACTGTCGTTGCAGCCTGGCAAGCAGAACAGGCTGAAACATAGTAGCATACTGCTTAATGCATATTTCATGTTCATATTGAGTATTAGTTTAAATTCGAGATGGGGGGATATTAAGTTGATTGTATGATATTTCTTTCTGATGTTGTAATAATTTTTATAGATTCTGCGTGAATCTGTCTTTTCTGTATTGCTTTGTTCTTAACTTTTGTAAAGAGTGTTTCGTAATTAAATTGTTCTACTGACAAAATTAGTGAAATGTTTTTTTTAGAGAAATTATTTACTCTTTAATTAGGGCGTTTGGAGGTGTTATTGAACATTGTTTATCTTAATTTTCCAGAATTTGATTTAGTATTTTTTTGCTACTTCAGTACAATCTTTGCCGTTTGTGGCAGAGTCTGTTCGGTCGGAATCTTAAGAATGTGGTGAAACTTGATGCTTTTTGTGATGTAAATTCCCTTCCTACTTTTAGCTTTTTTGTGAAAATTCTGCCGTTTGTGGCAAAGTTTGTTCGGTTTGAATCTTAAGATGCGGTGAAATCTGGTGCTTCTTTGGGTGTGGATTCTCTTCAAGTTTTTAGTTTTTTTGTGGGAACTCTGCCGTTTGTGGCAAGATTTGTTCGGTCTGAATTTAAGATGTGGTGAAATTGGGCACTTCTTGTAGTGTAAATTTCCTTCCTACTTTTAGTTTTTTTGTGGGAACTCTGCCGTTTGTGGCAAAGTTTGTTCGGTTTGAATCTT